>JBIPOY010000528.1:0-2553 GCA_044378705.1 Saprospiraceae bacterium | reverse complement strand
ATTTATTTTCTCAGACGGGATCCATTCAGACGCATTTTTTGGGGGTTGTTTTACGAGGTCTTATACACGGATCTCGCCACGATACTGCGTCCAAGCGTCACCTCATCGGCATATTCGAGATCGCCACCAAAAGATACCCCACGGGCGATGGTACTCACCAGAACCCCCATGGGTTGAAGCTTTTTGGTGAGATAATAAATGGTTGTTTCACCTTCTATGGTTGGGCTAATGGCCATAATGGCCTCTCGTATTTCGCCCAGTTGTGCTCGTTGGGTCAGGGTTTCAATGTTCAGGTCATTGGGCCCAATGCCTTCTATGGGCGATATGATACCCCCTAAAATATGGTAGAGCCCATGGTACTGAGAGGTATCTTCAATGGCCATCAGGTCGCGCACATTTTCCACCACACATACCAGGGAACGATCGCGTCGGGGGTCTGTGCAAATAATACACTGCTCTGAGTCGGAGAGGTTGTGGCAGGTATTGCATTCTCGGATACCCTCCCGCATGGCAGAGAGTGCGCTTGTAAATTGCTCGGTGGATATTTTGTCCTGTTTCAACAGGTGTAGAACGAGGCGCAAAGCCGTTTTTCGACCTATACCGGGCAATGATGCAAAGGCTTCTACTGCTTTTTCAATGAGTTTGGAAGAGAATGTCATGATAGAGGAGTTGTGGGCGGTTGGTCAAGGAATATTGTAGGGGGGTACTTTACGTGGGTAAGGAACAACCCGTGTGGTGGTACGCTCATGCGTTTGGGTAAAGTTGTTTGGTTTTCCAAGGCCTGTTGTACCTCGGCCACGGAAAGCTGTCCGATGCCTGTTTGCACGCATGCCCCGACGATAAGCCTGACCATCCCGCGTAGAAAGCGATTTGCAGTGATGTGAAAAACAAGTCCGCGTGCATCCGGAACTAGTTCCCACGTCGCTTTTTTTAGGGTACAGTGGTAGGCTTCTAGGCCACTGTCTGATTTGCAGAAAGGGAAAAAGGATT
The DNA here is from genome assembly GCA_044378705.1 of Saprospiraceae bacterium. Taxonomy (GTDB): domain Bacteria; phylum Bacteroidota; class Bacteroidia; order Chitinophagales; family Saprospiraceae; genus M3007. The sequence continues at coordinate 1,563 of JBIPOY010000528.1, read as the reverse complement.
GGTATTGGGGAAGTAGTGCTGCTGTTTCTTCCATTATTGCAAGATCTAGGCGGCCAAATTGAGGGTAAAACCACGCTGTTTCCGTCAAAAAAGGGTCTTTTCGAAAGGAAAGGTGGTAAGCATAGCTCCGTTCAAAAGCATCGTATCGGGCATGCGCTTCGGCGCCAACCGCCTGAATGTTGTACACCGCGATATCTTCGGGTAGGAGGCTGTTGAGTCCATTCAAAAAGCGTACGGGTAGCGTCCCTTCTGCGTCAAAGTGCGCCACGTAATAGCCCGCATGTACCCCGGTATCGGTACGTCCGCAACCGGTCAGATCAATATTTTGCCCTAGAATAATGGAGATAGCCCTCTCTAAAGTAGCTTGTACAGAGACGGCATTGGGTTGAATTTGCCAACCATGGTACCGCGAACCGCGATAAGAAAGGGTGATAAAATAGCGGTTCTTTGTCATTTTCTGGCCTCGGTAATTCTCTGGTAGGCATCGTTGATTTGCTGAAATTTTTCCTTGGCGTGTCGAATGGCTTCGGGCGATGCCCCATCGGCGATCATTTTATCCGGATGCCACTTCATGGCAAGAGAACGGTATTTTTTCTTGATTTGGTCTGCCGAATCGGTGGGGCTGGCGCCAAGCAGGGTATAGTGTGGGTCGAGGGGCGACCAGCTGCCTTGTGCCTGATGTTGTTGGCGTGTCTGGAAATAGCGGCTTTTGATGCGCTCGTATTGCATGCGGCCTATGTGAAAAATACCGGCGGCACGGAGCAGCAATGCTTCTTCTCGTGGGTGTAAATTTCCGTCAGCAGCAGCGGTGGCAAACAGTAAGTCCAGCATATTCAATACCTGGTGTCGCTCTTTGCCAAAATCGCGGTAAAAAGCCCCGGCATACTCATCGAAAGAATCAGCAGAATCTTTTGCCTGCTTCCAGACACCGATGGCATGTGTGCGCGCCCGGTCGCTCATGCGAAAATGATTGCGCATCAGATTCTCCATGTGCCATACTTCTCGTTGCGATACGGAACCATCAGATTTGGCCAATTTAGCACACAAACGAAAAACGTGAAACAAAAATTCGCCTCTTCTTTTTTGGTAGGCCTTGAATGCCCCTTCTGTCTCTGTTTTTTCCTTGGGCATATCGAAGAAATAATGCCCCGCGAGTGACCCCACAAAGAATCCAATCAGCCCGCCCAACGGGATGTTTAACAAATCGAAGGCAATCATACCTGCGATTCCACACAGTAGTTTTCCTTTTAATTCCAATCCGTTTGTCGTTTTGGTGACTGGGTAGTCCCATTTTTGGGGTGTATAAAACTACCACTGTTACTTGTAACCAATTATTCGGCGTAAAGTTACGAAACAGCCTGTCTTCCGGCTTATCAGGTTTTCGAGCTTGTTTGGGATTCCTTCGCAGGATTACAAATCGCCCACCATGCTCCTAAAAAAGTAACTGGTTAGGTGGCGCGCTGGCTGGCCCAAAAAGGCCCATTTTCCGCCATACTTCGCAGATTTTTTTGACCGTAGCGCTGCTACGGCCTACAAAAATCCGCTTCGTCTGGCAAAAAATGG
>JBIPOY010000146.1:0-7598 GCA_044378705.1 Saprospiraceae bacterium | reverse complement strand
CTCGGTCACCACGATGTTTTGATGCTACGACTTACCAAGAGTCCGGAGGGGGTATGGCAACCTTCAAACCCACAATTTTTGACGGAATTTAATCCGAAAGGATACAACAATCAACCTGCATTTTTCGCAGAAAATGAATTGTGGCTCACCGTCCAAAACCCTGAAGATACCGCACAGACTGACCTATTCGCCCTGCATTTGGCAAAAAAAACCATTCAGCGCATCACAAACACACCACAAACCTCAGAATACTCCCCTACCCTCATGCCGGGTGGCAAGCGATTCTCTACGGTGCGCGTGGAAGCAGATGGCCAACAAAGACTTTGGTCATTTCCGACAGACCATTCAGACAAAGGCAAGCCGGTATTGCCACTCATCCACCAGGTAGGCTACCATTGCTGGCTCAACGATACCCTCGTTGCCCTTTTTATCGTCGGAGACAAAACCCTTCCTCACTCCCTGCAAGTGGTGGGTATCCGCTCACAATTGCCCCGAAAAATAGCCGCCAATATTGGGCGCTGTTTGCTACCAACAGGGGATGGCAGACTTGCCTTTGTTCAAAAACCGACGGTGACTACTTGGTTCCTTAAAACATGGAACCCGACCAACAATATCCAAGACATACTTGTAAAAATGCCCACGGGCAGTGAAGACTTTACCTTGCTTCCCGATGGTACCTACCTCGCCGGAAATGGCCCGACACTGTTTTATTACAAACCCGGACGCGATACAGACTGGCACGAACTGACGAGCCTGTCCAAATACGGCGTAAAAAAAATCACCCGCTTAGCAGCGGGAAAAGATGGTAAGCTGGCGGTGGTGGTTGAGTGATAAAAAGCCGTAGTTTTGCAAAAAACAATCTTACGGCTTGGTTGTTTCATTGTGCCCGCGTGGGGGTCCAAGCCTATTCAACCAACGATCAAACGCTTTTTTTAGCCCACCATGGATTCTTCAAATACCTTCAGCCAAGCCATCACCACCGGCATTCCGGCCCTACTCCCTTCAAAAAAACCACTGGATACGACCGTTAGCCATGCCCCAAGGCGCGTGTTAGAGGGGGTACTGACCCCAAAAGAAAAAGTGCTGGCGCTTCAAAACGCATTGCGATACTTCCCAACAGCGTGGCACGCGGAATTGGCGGAAGAATTTGCCGACGAATTACACCGGTATGGGCGTATCTATATGTACCGCTTCAGGCCCGATTACGCCATGAAAGCCCGTCCCGTGAATGATTATCCGGCACGGAGCCCCCAAGCTGCCGCCATCATGCTGATGGTGCAGAACAACCTAGATCCTACGGTAGCCAAACACCCCCACGAGCTCATTACATACGGTGGTAATGGCGCTGTTTTTCAAAACTGGGCGCAGTATCTGCTCACGATGCGCTACCTCTCTGAAATGTCGGAAGACCAAACACTGGTGCTCTACTCCGGTCATCCCATGGGTCTGTTTCCCAGTCATCCGGATGCGCCCCGTGTGGTGGTCACCAACGGCATGATGATTCCCAATTATTCGAAAAAAGAAGACTGGAACCGGTACAATGCCCTCGGCGTTACGCAGTACGGCCAAATGACGGCCGGATCCTTTATGTATATCGGCCCGCAGGGAATCGTGCACGGCACCACCATCACGCTGCTCAATGCAGGTCGCCGTTTGGGCTTGGGCGATGATTTGGGCGGGCGTGTTTTTGTCACCTCCGGATTGGGTGGTATGAGCGGTGCTCAAGCCATTGCTGCCGTTATTACGGGTTGTATTGGTATTATTGCCGAGGTAGATGGTGAAATGGTACAACAAAGACTTTCTGACGGTTACATCAAAAAAGAGTTTGTTTTCATTGATTTAGACGGACTGGCAGGTGCATTGGAAACGGCCCGTAGCCAGAAAAAAGCAATAACTTTGGTGTATCACGGTAATATCGTTGATCTGTGGGAATATTTTGTGCTCCACCACATCACGGTAGAATTGGGATCCGATCAAACCAGCTGCCACAACATCCACGACTTGGGCTACTGCCCCGTTGGATACTCCTTTGATGAAGCAAAGCACTTGCTGAATACCGACAAAGCTGTTTTTTTGGAAGCCGTCCGCAGCACCCTGCGGCGCCACGTAGCAGCCGTGAATACCATGTCTTCTAGGGGTATGTATTTCTGGGATTATGGCAATGCCTTTCTAAAGGAGGCCGGTGAGGCCAATGCCGCCGTATGGAAAAATCAGGCGGAGGGACTTTTCCGGTATCCGTCTTATGTAGAAGATATCATGGGGCCGATGTGCTTTGACTACGGTTTTGGGCCCTTTCGGTGGGTTTGTTGTTCCGGCAACATGGCCGATTTGGAAAAGACAGATCTCATTGCCGCGCAAGTATTGGAAGAAATGCTCGTAGATGCGCCGGAAGAAATACAAGGTCAGATGCGCGACAACCTGCATTGGATTCGCGATGCCAAGGTCAATTTACCCGTTGTTGGATCCTTGTCGCGTATCTTATACGCCGATTCGGAAGGACGGATGCGCATCAGTAAAGCATTCAATGATGCCATTGCAAGCGGCGAATTGAGCGGCAATATCGTATTGGGCCGCGATCACCACGATGTCAGTGGTACCGACTCACCGTACCGCGAAACCGCGAATATTTACGATGGGTCGCGCTTTACGGCTGATATGGCCGTTCAAAACGTGATCGGAGATGCTTTCCGCGGAGCCACTTGGGTGAGTTTACACAACGGTGGCGGTGTGGGCTGGGGCGAGGTGGTCAACGGAGGCTTCGGAATGGTGCTGGATGGATCTCCGGAAGCGGATCGTCGTTTGCACAACATGCTTTTTTGGGATGTCAACAACGGGATATCTCGTCGGGCTTGGGCCCGGAACCCTCATGCCATCAGTACTTTGCAGCGTACCATGCAAGCGTATCCAGCATTGAAGGTGACCGTTCCTTATTTGGCCGATGAAGCCTTGGTAAAAGCAGCGTTGTCTATTGAAGATTAAAAGATCCCTTTGACGATAAGAACATGAGCATCATAAAAGTACGTATTGGAACCAGTGACAACAAGTCGGGGCTCCTCAGGGCAACGTTTACACAGGCGGAATTGAAGCGTTTCGGCATAGACAGCGATGTGAAGATCATTCCCACTCCCCGTGTCCTTGAACAATCAACCGCCGTTGACACAGAACGACACATTGTTCGCGCGATGGAGGATTATTTGCTGCAAGGGGAAATAGATGTCGCTGTTTACGCGATGGAACACCTTCCTGTCAAGCTCCCGGAAAGCTTGGCCATCACGGCAGTATCGCAACGACAAGACCCCACCGACTTACTGTTGATACGTCGTGAGGCCTACGATGTCCATTCGTTGTTCAAGATAAAAAATAGGGGCATCGTGGGGGCTGCTTCGGTATTACAGCAGATGCAACTGGCCGATTACAGGCCAGATGTACAATTCTACGCTGATTTCAGCGACACCGAAAGCCGGCTGAAACAACTGGACTTGGGTGACATAGATGCCATATTTTTGTCTGCTATGGACTATAATGGACTCACATTGGCTATTCAAGGGGTAGAAATAGTGGTCTTGAATCCGAGGGAGTTTGTCCCAGCGCCGGCGCGGGGGGTAACCGTATGGCAAACCAACCGCCAAGACGTGGCTACTCGCCAACTGTTCAGGCCGCTACATCGAAATGAAGTGTCTGTTTGTACCAATATTGAACGTCGGGTATTGCAACTAATGGAAGACTTGGAGCATCACCCTGCTGTGTACAGCGAACGCGATGGCAATGGCAATTTTCACACCTTTGCAGCCTGCGAAATCGGCGGCATCGTGGAGCGGGCGCACCTTTCCTCCAGTACCCACCTTGGTGTCGCGCAGAAGATTGTCAACAAGCTATTGGGGAATTAAAAAGCCCCCGCGATTTCGGCGGCCAGGCGTGCGTTGTTCAATACGAGCTGGATATTGGTATGGAGGCTTTCCCCGTGGGTTAATCGTTCCACTTTTGCCAATAAAAATGGCGTAATATTTTTTCCACGAATGCCCAATTGGTTGGCTTCTTGTAGCGCCTGTAAAATGGTTTCTTCGAGCAAGGCGTCGTCCAATTGGTATTGTTCCGGTACCGGATTGGCGATGACTACCCCTCCACGAAGTCCCATTTCCCATTTTGCTTTCAGCAAATCCGCCATTTCCTTTGGCGTATCAAGCCGATAATCTACCCCAAAGCCACTTTGACGGGAGTAGAACCCGGGAAATTCATCTGTTTGATAACCCAGAACCGGGACACCATGCGTTTCGAGGTATTCTAGGGTAAGTCCGAGGTCGAGAATTCGTTTTGCCCCGGCGCTAACAACCGCAACCGGTGTTTGTGCCAGTTCCTGTAAATCGGCAGAAACGTCCATGGTGGTTGTGGCGCCTCGGTGTACGCCACCAATACCACCTGTAGCAAAAATTCGAATACCTGCCAGATGCGCTACGATCATGGTGGCTGCCACGGTGGTGGCTCCATCTTGGCCCTTGCTGACCAAGTAGGGCAAGTCACGACGACTTGCTTTCGGAATCTTGGCACCTCGTTTGCCAAACGTTCCAATTTGATCTTCTGTGAGACCGGCCGTTAATTTCCCATTCAAAATGGCACAAGTAGCGGGAACAGCTCCGGCAGCACGCACTGTTTGCTCCACCATAAAAGCTGTTTCTACGTTGCGTGGAAAAGGCATCCCGTGCGCGATAATCGTACTTTCCAATGCGACCACCGGGCGACCATCCTGTAGGGCAGCGCGTACTTCTTCGGAAATAACCAGATGATTCATGGGTTTGCTTTTGGGTATAAAAAAAGGCCACCGATGAATCGGTGGCCTTTGCGCTCCCTCAAGGACTTGAACCTTGGACCTACGGATTAACAGTCCGCCGCTCTAACCAACTGAGCTAAGGGAGCTTGGTGCTTTTTCAAAATGTTTCTCTCAAAAGCGGCGGCAAAGGTATGCATAAGACCTTATAATTTACAACCTTTGTGCCTGAATTTTTTTCTAAAATAATTTGCGTGCTCTAAAAAAGCAAAAATAACGACAAAAACAATCAAAATACACACAAAAACATGAGTTTATTAGCTGTTGGAACTGTTGCCTTTGACGACATTGAAACCCCAAAGGGACGCGCTGAGCGTGTTGTGGGCGGCGCTTGCACGTATATTTCACTGGCAGCGTCCTATTTCACTTCACCGGTACGCATTGTATCGGTGATAGGAGACGATTTTCCGGAAGACACCTTGACGCATCTTAAGAGCCGCGGCGTTGACTTGGAAGGCCTTCAAATCAAGAAGGGCGAAAAATCGTTTTTTTGGGCTGGAAGGTATCACAGCAATTTTAATTCGCGCGACACCCTGGATACCCAGCTCAACGTCTTGGCCGATTTCAACCCCATCTTACCGGAGCGTTATCGAGAATCAGCATACCTGATGTTGGGCAATTTGGTGCCTGCCCTGCAGATGCGCGTTTTGGACCAACTGACCATACGCCCCAAACTGGTGGTGCTCGATACCATGAACTTCTGGATGGACATTGCCATGGACGATTTGAAAGCAGTGTTGGCGAAGGTAGATGTCCTCACGATCAATGATGAAGAGGCCCGTCAACTTTCCGGGGAGCACTCCTTGCTCAAAGCTGCCCAGATCATTCATGCCATGGGTCCCAAAACCTTAATCATCAAGAAAGGAGAACATGGCGCCCTGTTGTTCCACCTAGGAGAGATCTTTTTTGCCCCGGCCCTCCCCTTGGCCGAGGTAATTGATCCTACCGGTGCCGGAGATACTTTTGCCGGCGGATTTATTGGCTGGTTGGCAAAAACAGACGACCTTTCCTTTGCGAACATCAAACGTGCGGTGATTTATGGCTCCGCCATGGCATCATTTTGTGTAGAAGAATACAGTATTGAACGGCTCAAGACCCTTACGCCCGCCATGATAAAAACGCGGGTACAGCAATTTGCCGACCTTGTTCATTTTCAACTTTGATGGTTGCCCAACCTGTATGTTGCCCCCACTGTCACCGACACCTTCATACTTTTCCATTGAATGGGTCGTTTATCAAAACTTAATATCGATTCGGATGCGATTTTTAACCCTTTCCTTTTTCGTGTTTTTTTCGGGCTTTTGTGCAACAGCCCAGCCGGTCTCTGACAAATTAGAGGCCTATTTCTCATTCGACCAGTGCAAGGGCATTGACGACAGTGGCAACGGTTCAACGGCAGCCCTCAAGGGCGCCATTGGGTGTGACTGCGGGATACGCGATTCCGCCATGCGTTTTGCTGATGCCAACGATGCGCTTAACCTGGTTGGCCCTTTTGCTGATGTTTTTACCACCAGCGATTTCACGGTCAGTTTTTACATCCGCCCACCCGATGGTCAGAGTCAGATAAACTCTCAGGTGATCATGGCCAAGCAGGATACCTGTAGCACAAAAAACGCCTTTTGGGTGCGTTATGTACCCAAATACAACCGTCTTTCTTCCGGTATCAGCGAAAATGACACCCTGTTTGCCACCGTTTCAGCAACATTGGACCCTAATCCGTGCTGGCAGTTTATCACCCTGACGCGCAACAACACGGTTTATTCACTCTATGTCAACGGCAAATTACGAGAGTCCAGCAATTCTACAGCCCGACTGGATTTATCCAATGTATCGCCCTTGAAAATTGGCGTTAAAGTGTGTGCCCTCGACAATCCTTTTTTGGGTTTGTTTGACGAGCTTCGCTTCCACAGCAAAGCGCTCAACGAAGATGAAATTGCACCCTACAACCTCAAAGCAGATCAAATACTGAACCGTGACACCTTGGTTTATCTGGGTAATTCCTTTCAAATTGCCACAACACAGTATTGTGTGAAAGATTATACTTGGACCCCCTCCGTTGGGGTTTCGGATCCCAGTTCACCAACCCCCATCATTACCCCCACCGATTCCATCTATTACTCTGTTCAGTTTGAATACGCCGATGGCTGTTTGGCCATTGACTCGATCTTTGTGCGGGTGATTGACCCGACCACCTTGGATTGCGACAAAGTGTTCATTCCCAACGCCTTTACGCCGGGAGGTTCGCCTAATTTGAACGACAAATTTGGCATCAGTAACCCTTTCTCTGTGGATGAGTTTATTTCTTTTGAGATATTCGACCGCTGGGGTGGCCGGATGTTTAGTGCAGAAACGGCATTTGATGTATGGGATGGCACTTCCGGTGGGACACCGGCAAATCCGGGTGTTTTTCTGTACAGGCTGCGCTACACGTGTAACGGATCGGAAAAAGTAAAGACGGGAAGCCTGACGTTGATACGATGATCAACAACAGGAGTTTGTTGACCCAAGGAAATTAAAAAACCCGGAGCGCATTTGCACCGGGTTTTTTTTCACTAAACCATTTCTATTGTACGAAGCAAATAAAGTATATCCAAAGTTGTGCCAAAAATGAAAAATCACGCTGTTAATATAAAATTTTTATCCATAAAATTCGTTTTCGCATAAACTAAACCGATGCGCACCCTACTTTTGGCCCTTTTGGCTCCCGCCATTTCGCTTGCACAAAACTTCACGACCATCAAAAGCACGTCAGAAAAAGCACTTTCTGCTTACAACG
>JBIPOY010000145.1:0-7622 GCA_044378705.1 Saprospiraceae bacterium | reverse complement strand
CAATTGGAACTGGAAAAATGGATGCAAACAACAGGAGACAACCCAGCGGTTAAAGTGGCTGCTGTGCGTGCTATTTTTGACCGAAACAACATACATACTCAAATAGACGCAGACAAACAGCATTTTCAAGCCTTAGCATTCCAACACCTTGACGCAGTGTCTGCTCCGGAAGAACGCAAAAAAGTGCTCCGACAAACCGTGGAAGACTTATTGGGACGTGAATATTAATTTTTGTGGCAAGCAGGGTTCTTCCTGCTTGCCACAAAAATTACGTTGATGTTATAAGTTCCTTAGGAGCCGTACTGTTGGGCCCAAAGAAGCCCGCTTTTTGTCTCTAACGGGAACATCTAAGGATTTACGGTTACTTTTTATCCTGTTTGGCAAAAACCTTCCGCATTAAATCGGTATTCCTCAGACTGACATCCGAGCGAATTCCTTTTTCTTTTTTTTCTACTAAGGAAAAAAGTCCTACAAGTGCTTTTCGGGTCACGTGATCATCCAATTCAGGGTTTGTTTTGTCCACAAATGGTATTTTATTGTAGGCTGTCACTGCGCTTTTCCAGTATTCCCGAGCCTTCACTTTATCCAGAGACGCTTGGATAACGGGTCTAAATTCCGCATAAAGTTTATCAAAGGTTGTTTTTTCGAGGTACCGCGTTGCGGCGTCCTGTTTTCCCATCAGAATATTTAGGGCGTCCTGAAAGGTCATCCCTTTGATGGCCGCTACAAAAATAGGTTTCGCTTTGGTGGCTGCATCTTCAGCTGCTCGGTTCATACGCTCGGTAAGATCCGCTTCTATGTTATTGAAACCCGGTACCTTTTTTAATTTTGACACTACTTTTTGCGCTTCATCGGGCACAAGAATTTTATACGGACTCTTGAGATAACCATCTTTTGCAGAGAGAAAATCTACCGCTTCTCCAATACCAACATGGAGGGCTTCTTTTAAACCGCTGCCGGCATCTTCTTGTGATAAGCCGCCACCCACACCGGACACAACGTCTTTTGCTTTCTTAAGTACGTCCCCAAACTGGGCTTGGGCCAATTGTGACAGCAGCAAGGCTGTAAATAATACGATTGATCTTTTAGACATGGTGATTGCTTTGTTTGTTTTGTTTGTTTGGCAAAGAAAACGTAAAAAGCCCCTCGTTGGCTGTATGCAAACGGGGGGCTTAGGGAAAGTTTAACAGGACGGACGCTTACCTCGGTCGAGCACCCCGCACACCAAAATACAAAATGTAGGTATAACAACACACCATAATCAGCACAAACGCAGAACGAAAATCAACGCCAATACCCGATTTCTCGTACAACCACCCGTAAAATGGCGGTATTAATGCACCACCCACAATGCCCATAATGAGCAAAGCAGAACCAGTATTGGTAAACCGACCTAAATCTTTGATGGCCAAAGGAAAAATTGCCGGCCACATCACCGCATTGGCAAACCCCAAGGCCGCCAAACAACCCACCGCCATAGAATCAGATACAAAATATGACGCCACCGTAAGCATAATTCCAAGCACCGCTGAAATGGCCAACCATCTCTCTTGGGTGACGTGTTTGGGTATCAGTAAAATACTGATGCCGTAACCAACAAGTAACCCAATTAGACCAAAAGAAGTAAAAAACTTACTGGTATCTTCTGAAAACCCAAGGTTTTTACCATACACATTGATCAAATCTCCCGCCATCACTTCTGCTCCAACATAGGTAAAGATCGCAAATACGCCCATCCAAAGGTGCGGAAACTGAAAAATACTCGTCCGGTTTCGAGATAATTCAGTGTCGCCATCCCCTGTATCAGATGCCTTGGTTGAAATATCCGGTAAAGATGACCGGTAGATAACCACCGCAACCAGCACCAAAAATATCGCCAATACCGTATACGGCATCACCACACGATTAGACAGTTCTGTCAACAGCGCCAACTTCGTTTCAGCACTGGTGGCTACATCCGACAATTGCTTTTGAATTCCATCAGCATTTTTCAACAATACAGAGCCAAACAAGAGATTGGCCATGATACCTGCGAGTTTGTTGCAAATACCCATAATACTAATCCGATTTGCCGCGGATTCAATGGGTCCGATCACACTTACGTAAGGGTTAGAGGCCGTTTGAAGCAAGGCAAGTCCTGTTCCCAAAACAAACAATCCAGACAGAAACATCCCATAGCTGCGCGCTTCCGCCGCAGGAATGAACACCAACGCTCCGGCTGCCATGATGAGCAACCCAAGGGTCATCCCTTTCTTCGTCCCCAGTTGCTGCAAAATCCATGACGAGGGCAAAGCCATTACAAAGTAGGCGGCAAAAAAAGCCGTTGCCACGTAATATGCCTGTTGGTCCGTTAATTCACATGATTTTTTAAGAAATGGAATCAGGATTCCATTGAGCCAGGTGACAAAACCGAACACCGCAAACAATAGTCCGATGATCGTGAGTTGATAGAGGTAATTTGTACTTTGTTCGGAAGATTTCTTCATACTTTTGGCTTCGTTTTATTGCGCCCTAGTCCGTGATGTGCTGATTAAACCACTACTATCATCCCAGTTTTGGAACACATTGTTATTTTGAATGGCGTAAAAGTAAAATTTTACTTTAATTCAGTATGAAACCTACACTATTGATTTTAGCAGCCGGCATCGGCTCTCGTTACGGAGGACTCAAACAAGTAGATGGCATGGGCCCGGGCGGCGAGGCAATCCTTGAATTTTCTGTGTACGATGCGATTCGTGCCGGCTTCGGAAAAATCGTTTTTGTGATCCGAAAAGATATTGAAAAAGCCTTTAGAGACAAAGTTGGTCACAAAATAGAGGCTAAAATTCACACGGAATACGCTTTTCAAGAACAAGATACCGCCCTTGAATGGCTCGCACAAAAACCCGTGCGCGAAAAACCCTGGGGAACCGGACACGCCATTCTCTCCGCAAAAAAATTCCTCACAGAACCCTTCGCCACCGTAAACGCCGACGATTTTTATGGCGCAGATGCTTTCAAAACGCTCGGAACTTTCCTTTCAGACGCTTGCACACCCACTGATTATGGTATGGTGGCCTACCACCTGGGCAATACCCTTTCCGAAAATGGCGCTGTCTCAAGGGGAGTATGCCAAATCAACCAAGAGGGTTACCTAAGCGATGTAACCGAGCGTACAAAAATAGAAAAATTATCAGACGGCATTCATTTCACCGATGAATCCGGACAACGCCATTTGCTGGCAGACAATACGCCGGTTTCAATGAACCTATGGGGCCTACACCATCATATTTTAGATGAATTGGAAGGGCAGTTTCAGGATTTCGTAAAATCAAATTTCGATAAACCTAGGGCAGAATTCTATATCCCTACTGTCATCAATCATTTACTGAAAGACAGCAAAATATCGCTCAAAGTACTCACCACTACCAGCCAATGGTATGGTGTAACCTACCCGGAAGACAAGGGCACCGTGCAACGGGCACTCTCAAATATGGACTATCCAAGGGGGCTCTGGCATAATTAAAACATGTGGAAGAGCTCCGTGACCGCGGAGCTCTTCCACGCAACACACTATTCAACCATTTTTTTCTTCGCTTCCTTTGCTTTTTTTGGTTTCTCACCTTCAAATACCAATACACACAAGGGCGGGAGCATAAAACGGATGGAATACTCCTTTCCATGGGAGGAGACTTTCTCGGCCTTCACCACACCATTGACCGTACCGCTGCCCCCAAACGATGTATCATCGCTGTTCAACACTTCCGTCCAGGCTCCGCTGTACGGAACGCCAACAACATATTGTTGCATTGGATTAAGATTGAAGTGGCAAACAACCAATAAAACAGGATCGGTTGCATCCCCTTTTCGCAGGAAAACCAACACAGAATTCTCCGTATCGTCACCGGAAATCCATTCATACCCTTCGGGTGAAAATGCATTTTTCCACAATGCCGGATGACTTACGTAAAAAAGATTCAGTGCTTTTACCCAAGTTTGTACGCCGCGATGTACCTCAAATTGCAACAAGTGCCAAGGAACACCAAGATCATGGCTCCACTCCGTCGTCTGGCCTATTTCTCCACCCATAAATAAAATATGGGTGCCCGGATGCATCCATTGGAAACCAAACAAGGCGCGCAAATTGGCAAATTTTTGCCACTCATCTCCCGGCATTTTATTCAACAAAGAAGATTTTAGGTGTACCACTTCGTCGTGGCTCAGGGGCAGCATGAACCGTTCTGAAAAGGCATAAACCATCGAAAATGTAATTTCACTCTGATGGAAGCGCCGGAAAAACATCGGCCTTTTGAAGTAGTTCAGGGTATCATGCATCCATCCCATCATCCATTTTTGGCCAAAACCCAACCCACCGTCATAGGTTGGGCGGGTGACGGCAGGAAAAGCAGTACTCTCTTCTGCAATCGTTTCAATACCGGGAAAACTGCCGTAAGCCGCTTCATTAAAGTCTTTCAAAAAAGCAATTGCCTCCAAATTTTCACGCCCACCATGAATGTTGGGTACCCATTCACCTTCCTTGCGTGAGTAGTCATGGTAAAGCATAGACGCAACCGCATCCACCCGCAAGCCATCCACATGGTATTGATCAAGCCAAAATAACGCATTGGAAATCAAAAAACTGCGTACCTCGTTTCGCCCATAGTCAAAAACGTAACTGTTCCAATCGGGATGAAAACCTCGGCGCATATCCGCATATTCATACAGGTGCGTACCATCAAAAAAATACAATCCGTGTATATCACTGGGAAAATGAGAGGGTACCCAATCAAGAATTACACCGATGCCCGCCTCGTGAAATTTGTCAATCAGAAACATCAAATCCTCCGGCGTACCCGACCGACTGGTAGGCGCAAAAAATCCGGTAATTTGATACCCCCAGGAAGGGAAATAAGGATGTTCCATCACCGGCATCAATTCTACGTGCGTAAAACCCATTTCCTTGACATACGGTACCAAATCCTCGGCAAGTTCCCGATAGCTCAGGGATCGGTTGCCATCATGTTCTTTCTTTTTCCAAGACCCCGGGTGTACTTCGTAAACAGACCATGGCTGAGGTTTTCCGGCATTGTCACGCCTGGTTTTTAGCCATTTTTCGTCACACCACGGGTGATCAAAAGACCAAACCACAGAAGCCGTCTGAGGCGGAATTTCCCAAAATAGTGCAAATGGATCTCCTTTGTCCAAGGAAACGCCCTGTCGGGTCTCGATGTGGTATTTATATACCGTACCTTTTTCCAAGCCGGGAATAAACCCCTCCCAAATGCCACTGCTGTCCCATCGTGGCTTCAGAACATGGGTGCCCGGATTCCATTGGTTGAAATCACCTGTCACCGTAACACGCTTAGCATTCGGCGCCCATACAGCAAAACAGACGCCTTTTTGACCCTCGTGCTCCACCAAATGGCTACCCATTTTTTCATACAACCGAAAATGCTTTCCACTTTGAAAAAGGGCAATATCGTACTCTGTGAGAAGTGAAAAAGGCTTGACCATGATTGTTGTGATTTAGTACCTGTTGAGTTGGCCACGTCTTAGAAAAAAAAGTGGCAATTCTTGCCTAAAACGCGGCCCGCTAAGTTATTACCGTGCTGTAATACCAGGCTAAAGGTAGGAAAGCATTTTTTGAAAAAGAAGAAACGTCGTGTCGCAAGTAAGATCATCCTTGGCACAATTTTGGTACTGTATAGGGTTGATCTCCATTTCCCCATAGAAAAACCAACAGGCAAACCGTATGAACGGACAAACTACACCTGCTGAGTTGCGGAAATTTCCCCTCTTGACAACTCTTTCCGAAACAGAATTGTTGGATATAGCCGCTTGTTGTGAAAGAAAAACGGCCGCGAGACATACGTTGATATACCTGACCGACGAACCTTGCGACTATCTCTGTTTATTGGTCGGTGGAACCGTAAAAATTGGTCTTTATGCGCCGGATGGCAAGGAAATAATCAAAAATATCCAACATTCATGCACCATTTTTGGGGAATTAGGACTTACCGGCGATCAGTACCGTACTGAATTTGCCGCAGCCATGGGCCGAGATGTACAGTATCTCCAAATCAAGGTACAGGATTTCAAGCTTCTTATGGAGCAAAATTTATCGCTGTACCAATTTTTTTTACATTATCTGGGAGACAGGCTCCGACGGGCAGAACGGCAATGGGAATCCCTGATTTTGAAAGACGTTCGATCCAGAATAATCTCCTTTCTCAAAGACTCCGCCGGAGAAAGAGGCCGGCAAGTTGGTTTCGAAACGCTTATTAAACATGGTCTTACCCAACAGGATATTGCCAACTTGGTGGGGGCAAGTCGACAAACAGTCACGGCTATTCTGAATGATTTGCGGAAATCAAACCTGATTCATTTTAACAGAAATACCATTCTGATTCGTGACATGGACAAATTGAACTGATTTTGGTGGCTTGTAACTACTTTTTACTGTTGGGAAAACAATAAAAAAGCCGCCCGAAAAAGTTATTTTCTTTCGGGCGGCGCAGGTTCAGTAGAAAAAAACGGCAGTTTTTATGCCGCCTCAGGTTCAGAGGTATTTTTTGCCAGATATTCTTTTACCCATTCTGTTGTGACCGATTTTGGACGCTCCAAAGGCAATCCAAGCGCACGGCTCCAACACTGAGCAGCCAATACACCCAATGAGCGGCTGACACCAAATATCACCGTGTAAAAATTGTACTCCTTCAATCCATAATGAATTAACACCGCCCCGCTGTGGGCATCTACGTTGGGCCAAGGATTTTTTACCTTACCTAGACTAGAAAGTATCGGAGGTACAACATCAAATATTTTCCAGACTATTTTAACGAGGTCTGAATCCTGTACGTTGTCTTCACAGAATTGCTTTTGCGCCATGTAACGTGGATCAGGCTTTCGGAGGACTGCGTGCCCATATCCCGGCACAACCCGGCCACTGGCCAGCGTACTTTTTACATATTCCGCTATTTGTTCACGGGTAGGCTTGGTAGTGCCCAGCGTATCAACCATTTTTTGTATCCACCGAATTACTTCCTGGTTGGCAAGTCCATGCAGGGGGCCGGCCAATGCATTCAATGCTGCACTGAAGGAAAGATACGGATCACTCAACGTTGAGCCCACCAAATGAGTCGTGTGCGCGGAAGCATTTCCTCCTTCATGATCGGCATGAATGGTTAAAAAAAGACGCATATACTCTTTAAATCCTTCATCGTCATAGCCCAGCATGTGCGCAAAATTACCGCCCCAATCCAGGGAAATATCCGGCAACAAATGTTCTCCATTGTGGTAAACGCGACGAAAGATATGGGCCGCTACACGCGGAAGACGTGCCACGAGGTTCATGGTGTCTTCATACGTAGCATCCCAATATTCAGATTTTTGCATACCGGTGTTGTATCGCTGGGCGAAAACACTGGTGTTTTGCATTGCCATCACGCCAACAGACAACTGTGTCATGGGATGGGTGTCAATAGGTAGGGCATCAATGGCTCGGAACACGTGTTCGGGTACATTTGAACGGCGCACCCAATTGTCTGTAAGCCATTTAACTTGCTCTTTGGTGGGTATTTCGCCCACCAGCATTAGCCAAAAAAGACCCTCCGGGAGCGGTTCCTTACCATTCGCTGTGTGTG
>JBIPOY010000527.1:0-2581 GCA_044378705.1 Saprospiraceae bacterium | reverse complement strand
ATCAATTGATCATTTTCAGCTTTAGGAGCACCACAAATTGATGTGTTTGGTCCTGTATAATCAACGAATGATCATCTGGGTACATTATTTCAAGTCTCTGACGTACATTGGTAAGCCCTATTCCGCCACTGATTGGATTCGATTGGAGTGGCGTATGGGCAACCTTACTATTTTCAATAGAAAAAGACAAGGTATCGTCCATGACTAGTAATTTCATCCGAACGTACCCCTCACCACTGACGGTATGGTTGATCCCGTGTTTAAAACTGTTTTCCAAAAAAGGAACAAACAGCAAGGGGGCGATCATTTGTTGGCTTACGTGTCCCGTCACGTCAAATTGTATATCAGCATTCCACGGCTGCCGTAGTCGCTCAAGGTCGAGATAATTGTTGATGTATTGTATCTCTTTGCTCAAGGGGACCCTTCTTTCGTTGCATTCATACAGCATATAACGCATAATTTCTGAGATTTTAAGCACGATTTCAGGCGCCTTATCGCTTTTTTTTAGGGTTAACGCGTACAGATTATTCAAGGTATTGAAGAGGAAATGTGGATTGATCTGGCTTTTCAAGAAACGCAATTCCGACTGCATCGTCTTTGTTACCAACAATTGTTTTTCGGATTGGTAACGCCACCAGTCCATGATGACCCGCAGCACGGTTGAAACAATGGTTACAACTACATTGCCCCAAAAGATCCATACCTGATGTTCAACCAAACTCTCCCGGTAGTCTGAGCGTGCCGAAAATTTGACATACAAGACCAACACTTCAATGGGGGTTAGGATGGCACAAGTAGCAAGAATCAATCCGAAATATAAGAAAGCATGTCGCGCTAAATAGTTGGGAATTAAATATTTAAGATTTAAATAAACCAATATGGCATAGAAAACCAACTGAATCAATTCATTGCCCAATGCAAATCCGAGGTCTATGTCATTTCCCTGATCAATCCAACGCATCAACCCAAACAGTAAAAGCCAGAACAAACCATGGTACACGGGGCCACGGCTTATCAACTCATACAGGCTATCCAGAAAACTGCGTGTTTTTTTCATTGACAAAATTTCGTGCGTAAACAACGCTGTAAATCGCGCTTTATACGGACGTTTTAGATGAAAACAGGAACAACGCGGATAAAGTGATTGTTTAACGGGTGTTCAAGTTACGAGTACTTGTTCGGCTTCTTGCCGAGCGGAGGTCTTCTTCTTGCAAACACCAAGCGTTGCAAACACTTTTCCAATTACTTTTGCGGTAGAAAAAACAATTCTCGTTCAGAGTGACAATTTCAACGCCCGGTATGGTTTACATTACACGAATAGAAAGATTTAATGCTGCCCACAAACTCTGGGTTGATCAATGGACAGACGACCAGAATATCCAGGTTTTTGGTAAGTGTAGCAATAAAAACTGGCACGGCCATAATTACACGCTACACGTAACCGTAAAAGGGCAGCCTGATCCTCTCACCGGTTTTATTATGGACGTAAAAAAACTCAGCTTTATTATTCAAGAATCTGTTGTGGAGCATTTGGATCACAGCAACCTAAATCTTGACGTGAAATTTATTCCCCAAGGAATGCAACCAACTACTGAAAACCTTGTTATTTTGATTTGGCAGCAATTGGAGCGTGCTTTGGCCGAACATCGTTGTCAGTTGCATGCCGTCAAACTTTGGGAGACGGAAACGATTTACGCTGAATATTATGGCGAGTAATTGGGGGCCTATTTTTATGTAAGGTTTCGGTTGTCCTGATGATGTGTCTTCTTTTCCGGTATTAATAATTTCGTCACCATCATTATCATGTATCACAAGAAACCTGACCAGTACGATTCCGCGCTAACCGAGCGCCTGATGTTGAATTTTCACGATATTTTGAGTGGTGTTGGTGAGGATCCGGAGCGTGAAGGACTTCTTAAAACGCCTGAACGTGCCGCCAAAGCCATGCAGTTCCTGACGCAAGGCTACCACCAAGATGCAGCCGCTATCCTCCAATCTGCCATGTTTCAAGAAAATTACAGTGAAATGGTGTTGGTGAAGGATATTGAGTTGTATTCGATGTGCGAACACCACATGTTGCCCTTTTTTGGCAAAGCACACATTGCCTACATTCCCAACGGGTACATTGTAGGATTGAGTAAATTGCCTCGGATTGTGGATGTCTTTGCTCGGAGGTTACAGGTTCAGGAACGCCTGACCATCGAAGTGCGTGACATTATTCAAAACACCCTCAAACCATTGGGGGTAGCGGTGGTCATCGAAGCCCGGCACATGTGTATGATGATGCGGGGGGTACAAAAACAAAATTCCGTCACGACTACTTCCGCTTTTACAGGTGAATTTCTTAAATCAGCAACCAGAGAAGAATTTTTGAGGCTTGTCGGTTCCAAATTACACTAATTTGAGGCTACAATAGCGACCTTTACAGCCTAAACTCCTGCTGCCATTCGTCATTTTTACACAACTTTCGCTTGTTTCACCTTATTGGTGTGCGTATTTACTTGGCTGACCAAAGATGACCCTTTCTTTTGGGACACTGTTCAGTTGGGTTCAAAACACGCCCATTTTTTTTTCCAGAGCG
>JBIPOY010000526.1:0-2582 GCA_044378705.1 Saprospiraceae bacterium | reverse complement strand
TGACCGTACTGCAAAATGGCGTAGTCATTCAACTCCATGCTGAAATCAAAGGAACAACGGAATACATCGGATTGCCCAAAAATACCGCACATGGAATGGCGCCGATCAAACTCCAAGACCACGGCGACCTGGTCAGCTACCGGAACATCTGGATTCGGTCACTGTAAATACAACGTAACTGGTTCGCGTGGTCGCGTCTGAGACAAAAAGGGGGTGCCTTTTTTGGCTGGACAGCCCACCACCCTAGTAGTTACAAACCAACAACTCATCCATGGCCGATCACTTTCCATTCTACAAACAACTAGACTCCGCAGACTGCGGAGCTGCCTGTCTGCGGATGGTTTCCAAGTATTATGGCCGCCATTACTCGTTGGAATACCTGCGCCAAATTTCCTATCTAGACCGCGATGGCGCCTCTTTGATGGGAATCTCAGATGCTGCAGAAAAGATTGGCCTACGGACCTTGGGGGTAAAAGCAGGCTTCAAGCGCCTTGCGGAAGACATTCCGTTGCCCTGTGTAGCCCACTGGAGACAAGACCACTTTGTAGTGGTGTACAAGGTGTCGGGGGGACAAGTGTATATTGCTGATCCAAAAATTGGCATCATACAATTGGAGGAGCAAGATTTTCTCAACGGATGGATCAGCGACGTTGTGAATACAGAACCCCAGGGAATACTCTTATTGTTGGAGGCAACTCCTGATTTTTTTGAAAAAGAAGGCGATACCAACAACACCCGTACCGGATTTGGTTTTCTCTGGCCCTACTTGCGCCAACACAAAAAATTAATCACCCAAATGAGCCTCGGCTTGCTGCTGGGGAGTTTGATACAGCTTGCTTTTCCCTTTCTAATGCAGGCGTTGGTTGACAAAGGTGTACAGCTGAACGACTTGAATTTTGTATACTTGATTCTAGCAGCCCAGGGGATGCTTTTTCTGAGCCAAGTTGCCGTCGAGTTTATTCGTGGCTGGATACTGCTCCACATTGGCACCAGGGTCAACATCAATCTAGTCTCAGATTTTTTGATTAAATTGATGAAATTGCCGATGCAGTTTTTCGATTCAAAAATGACCGGCGACCTGTTGCAGAGAATCTACGACAACGAAAGAGTAGAGCGGTTTCTAACCTCTTCCTCCCTCACGACCCTCTTTTCAGTAGTAACGCTGCTTATTTTCGGCTTTGTGTTGCTGTTTTATAGCCCCGTGATATTTCTCGTTTTCTTCATTGGCGCTCTGTGCTATTTCGGCTGGATTGGTTTTTTTCTGCAACGACGGCGGCAGTTGGACAACCGGCGTTTTGAACAAATGGCAGAAAATCAAAATGCCTTGATCCAATTGGTCAATGGCATGCAGGAAATAAAACTACACAATGCCCAACGCCAAAAACGATGGGCCTGGGAGCGAATACAAGCGAAATTGTTTGAGGTGAATGTCCAATATCTTGCTACAGACCAATTTCAACGTGCCGGAGCTGCTTTTATCAACGAAGGAAAAAATATTCTGATCTCGGTACTCGCCGCCAAGGCCGTCATTGATGGTGATATGAGCCTCGGAATGATGCTCGCAGTGCAATACATCATCGGACACATGAACGGGCCTTTGGAGTCTCTCGTGCAATTTATCCTGCATGCTCAAGAAGCAAAAATTAGCCTCGAGCGCATGAGCGAAATTCACGCCCGGAGAGACGAGGAATTTGATGAAGACAGCAAAGTGAACGTGTTGCCGACACCCGGAGGCCTCAGCCTGCAAAATGTTTCTTTTCGATATGGAGGGCCCCACGATCCCTTGGTACTCCAAAATGTTAGCCTGATGTTTCCAGAGGGCAAAACGACCGCAATTGTTGGTACCTCCGGAAGTGGCAAAACGACCCTCTTGAAATTGTTGCTTAATTTTTATTCCCCTTCAGAGGGTGTCGTGCGCATCGGTGACGTGGGGCTGTCCAACCTAAACAATAAGCTTTGGAGAAGCTACTGTGGTGTGGTTATGCAAGATGGCTATATTTTTTCGGATACTATTGCCAGAAATATCACCCTAGGAGAAGAAAATATCGATCGCCGACGACTGCTGTATGCCACCAAAGTAGCCAATATCCAAACGTTCATTGAGTCTCTACCCTCTGGGTACAATACCAAAATTGGCCAGGAAGGCAACGACCTCAGCCAAGGACAACGCCAACGCCTTTTAATCGCCAGAGCCATTTACAAGGATCCTCAATACATCTTCTTCGATGAGGCAACCAACGCCCTGGATGCACACAATGAAAGAACCATCATGTACAACCTAAACGAGGCTTTTCACAAAAAAACAGTGATCATTGTGGCACATCGATTGAGTACGGTGCGCAATGCAGACAACATTGTTTTGCTGGAAAAAGGGGCCGTAGTAGAACAAGGGAGCCACGATGAACTCATAAAACTGAAAGGAGCCTATTACCATTTGGTGAAAGAGCAACTAGCATTGGGCGCCTAGTGCCCCATTTCCTCCATAACCCTCGAAAAAAGTGCGTCAAAACAATCGGATCAATACCTGATTCCCAACCAATACACAATGATCCAAGTTTCCATATTCCTACAAAACAGAACCA
>JBIPOY010000144.1:0-7648 GCA_044378705.1 Saprospiraceae bacterium | reverse complement strand
GACGGAAGATGCTTCAGATACGAAGCAAATGATACAAGTGAAAAATTGATTTTATAATCAATAGCATGAAATGCTCCACAGTTGTTCTTCGGAATGGCTGTGGAGTTTTTTTTTGTAACTGGTTACTAACGTAAATAGATTAAGTTATGGCTGTTTCTGGATACAGTTCATATCTTGTGCAGGCATTTCTTAGCAAGTTCCTGCAGGCATAAATTTTACTTAAAATTTCTATTGGTTAATCACATGAAAGTAGTATTACATTTAAAAAATAGCTTGAAGTTTATGTTGGTAGCACTGATCAGTTTGCTGCTCCACCAAGCTTCGGCGCAGACCGTGATAATCAGTCCGACGGGAGCTGGTGGATTTGAAAACGGTGGCACTTTTGCTGCCAATGGTTGGACTGCTGTCAACGGCACCGGCATCACCAATACTTGGCAATTGGGAACTGTTCCGACGGGTTTTACCAACCGATCTGCTTTTATTTCAAAGGATGCCGGGGTATCTTGGAAATATGATACGGCTGCTACTGCTGTGGTACACTTTTATCGGGACGTGACTTTTCCGGCGGGTGTACCAACTTTTACCTTGACTTTCCAATGGAAAGGTGTTGGTGAAGTTGCGGCCAATGACGCGTTGATGGTGAGTCTGGCTCCTACTGGCTACACGCCTGTGGCATCTACCGTTTCCTTGGGAACGAATGGATTGGCTGCTCCGGCGAATACCCTGACGCAACTGAATAACCAAAGTGGGCTGCAAACATTCACTTATACCATTAACAGTGCAGATATTGGCAACTGTAACGCAGCGGTTACCATGCGGCTGATTTTCACTTGGAAGAACAATGACATCTTGGGTGTCAATCCACCGGCTGTAATTGACAATATATCCCTTGTTGGGAATCCCTTGACGATCAATCATCCGGCGGATCGTTGTACGGATGGTACGAATATAACCTACAGTTCGACGCCAATGCCGGGGGGCTTGAATACGGGTGTTTTTACAACCCAGCCCTTTACGGCTAGTTTTATAGACAACCACAATGGATCGGCAAATTTTACGATGTCATCAGCCGAGGAGGATGTCTATACGGTGTATTATACCTACACAACGTCTAATTGCATTTTTCGAATTCTGGATACTGTTCAGGTATATAAGGCTCCGGTGGCTCAATTGAAGGAGACATTGGTTGATTGTGTCAATGCTGGAGATAAAATAAATCTTCAAGTGATGTTCGATACTGCGGTGACCAACACACTGGGGGGGCAATGGGCCATTGGTCCTGCCGGTCCTACGCTTGATACGATTACGGGTTTGCTCACGGTGCCAAACACCGGTGGATGCTACGATGTAACCTACACCGTTTCAAATCCTGACAACTGTACACAGGCCCCCTACACCAGCACAAAAAAGTTACTCATTGTATTAAAACCGCAACCGAATTTTTCCATCAATGGCGATTCCATTAGCAGCAACATCGTGGTTTGTACGGGTGATCCGTATTCAATAAATATTGCCAAAGTGAGTCATGGAAACAACCAGGAACTAACCGTTGATGGGATGATCGTGCCATTTGGAAGCATCTTGCTGACGAATCCTCCTGTTGGTTTTAGTACGACCTATACGATCTGTCTAAAGGAGCAAGGGAATACGCCCATGCCCTGCGGTAGTTTGCCGGGGGCAGGCTTTGTTCCGTGCACCGATTCTATTTGTAAAACTATTGTATTGTACAATGATGGGCTTTGTACTACCAATTCGGTTCCATTTGCGAGTGAGTGTGAACCAGATCTGAACGACCCCACATTTGATGTTTGTGCCATTGAGACCTCGCCCTATTTCTCGGCCGGTTGTGCTTTTGTTTCAATAACCATACCTTATAAAATCCTGAATGCCATATTAACAACGGATCAAGGGGTGGTTTTCTGCGCTGACACCTCCTTTGATGTGCGATTTAGGGCTTATAACCTATTTTCCGAGATACCTGGATTTAACAAGAAGATGAAAGAAATACCAGGTATAGGAATAATTTGTAAGGTCCTAAATTTTTGTATTTGCATCGATTTTCTGGATATTTCATGGTACCCCTTGGGTGCACTTGGGGGTTGGTGCGAGGGCAGTTTGGCTACGTTGGTCAGTGATGCAGTTGTTGGATTAACAGCTTCTTCCGGACCTGGTGGCCAGATTGTTGCAGATACCGATGGTGATGGTGTTTTCGACGTAATATTAAAAGATTATAGTATTCTTCCGTATCCGTCCAGTGGTACTACACCTGAAACCCTTACGGTGCCAAATAACATCAGCAAGACTGGAGGAATTATTACGGTTCGGCACGTGACCGGATGGCCGTTTAAAGCGGAGAGCGTTTGCGGGGATGCCACGATAAATACCTTTAACCTACTGGATGCATTGTCGCCGTTGTTGGACCTTATTCCTGTTGCAGGTCCAGTCATTACAGGGGTACTAACCAGTTTGAGTTGTGATATACCCCTTGCATTCACGGATGCAACGGATATACAAGTTCCCGTGATCAACGCGACGCCGCCTAATTTTGCCAATTGCCCACAAAATGGCTATGTGTTTACGGAGGATTACAGTTGTAGTACCGCTGTGGATTGGTCTATTCCAATTGCAGAAGATGGATGTCTGGGTGGTAACTTACCGTATAAAGGCAGGACAATTGGGACTGATGACACCGGTTTTAATGGTACGCCACCGCCAGCAGTATTGGTCAGTGGATTGGGATCGGGTGTTTACCAGACGGCCGGACCGATTGTTGGTTCTGTGTTGTCTCCTGGTACGTATCCCGTTACCTATACGGCATATTCCTGCAGAGGTATTGCCAGCACATGCAACTTTTCAGTACAAGTGACGCCTGGTAGTCCCATATTAACTTGTCCGAACAGCGTAACCGTTGTAACAGATGTTGATCAATGTAAGGCCGTTGTAACGGGTATTTCCCCTGCGTCAGGCGTTGGTTGTGCTACCATAATCAACTACAGCGTCCTGTATCCAGCCGGTTCAGGATTCTCTAACGTGGCTACAAGCACCCCTTATTCGTATTCCAACAGAGGCATACACCAAGACGCCAGTGGCTTGGAGTTTCCAAAAGGTGTCACAACTGTCACCTATACCATGATGGTTGACTTGAATGGCAATGGTGTTATTACCATGGATGAGACCCAGAGTTGTTCCTTCACGGTTACGGTAGTTGACAACCAAAAACCGACGGCGGTATGTATTGACCAGGAAGTAAAGTTGGACAATACAGGCAATACAACGGTGTATGCCGTTAATCAGTTAAATGGAACACCCTATATCAATGCCGGCAGCGCTGACAATTGTGATCCAAATCCAGCCATCCAAATTCAAAAAGTTGGAGGGCCATTTGGGGCATCTGTTGCGTATAGCTGTGAGGAAGTGGGCAATAATTTTGTTAATCTTAAGATCACCGATGCCTCTGGCAATTTCAGAACCTGTATTGCCCGCGTGAAAGTTATTGATTACCTGGACGGGATCAACCTTACCATAGACCCGCCGCAAATTTGCCTGGATTCCAACAATCCGTCACAGTTGGATTTTACCAATTATCTGACGGTTACTTTGCCGAACGGCCAGGTCGTACCGCATGCACAGGTACCCACGAATCCGTACCTACTAGGCTCCCATGGTTACTTTGCCATCACGGCATTTTTACCTTCAGATGGCTCGTCTGGAGATCCTGGAACCATTACTTTTGATGGGGTTTACACGCCTGGAACAGGCTATGGTTTTGTGACTGTTTCCTATCTGCTATTACCGCCAGGCTTTACGGCGCCTCCCAGTGGAAATCTTTCTTTTAGCGGCTGTTTCAAAATAGTACATGCCATCTTTGAGGTCCGTCAACCCCTTATGATGGGTTCTCCTGAATGTATGTGCGTACAAGAGCACGAGCGTATTGTTGATTTGGGTGTTGTCCAAGGAGGTTTGGAGCCCTACCGGATACAATATTCCGGAGGCCGCTTAGATATAGATGGCAACAACATTGCCGATGATGCCGACGGTATTTACACGTATGATGCGGCCCATGGCCACAATATCAACGACTTCCAACAAGACCTTGGCGAGCTGCGTATCGTGTACACCCAGCCTGTCTGGTCTTTCACCATCGTCGATGCCAGGGGTTGTGAAATCTACCGCTCCGGCTCTTGCGACAATGATGACCTGCTGGTGGGTCCGACCATCCCCTGCTCCAAGCCCCAGGTTGAATTGACCACCGAGGAATATCAGTGTCAAAGTAAATACCAATGGCAGCATTCGATTCCAAGCGACAATTGTGCGGTAACCCTTTACGATTATCGAATCACCAATCCAGATGGAACAATCGATGGCCCGCACAACCTGAACGCTTTGATCAATTGGGTGCCAGGTGCACCACTTCCAGCATTGTTAACAGCAGTGTATGAATTTAAACTGGGGGTCTCTGTTGTTAATTATTACGCTGAAGATGCTCAAGGAAACTTGACCACCTGTACCTTCACTGTACAGGTAGTAGACAATGATCCCCCCCATTTTATCAACTGCCCTTATCCAGATGTGGTGGCAGCAGCAGAAACATTCCATTGTGACGCCTATGTCAATTACGCGCTGCCACTGGCCACTGACAACTGTGACATACCACTGGTTCGCCAAATTGACAATACTGGTCTGTCCACCGGAAAACGTTTTCCGGTAGGCCTCACGGTCCTCTATTATGAGGCGATCGACCTAGCAGGCAACAAAGATACCTGCCGGATAAAAGTCATCGTCAATGATTACTGGCAAACGCCGGCACTGATCTGTCCTGCGGACGTTGTACAAAACAACGACCCATGGTTGTGCAGCGCCGTCGTCAACAACATCCAACCTGTCTTTTCCAGTCCTTGTCAGAAGAACTTGGCAGCAACCTATTCTATTTATTCGGATGCAGCCCTTACGCAAAGAAAAGAATGCGGGTTTTGGGATGCCAGTGGAAAAACGTTTGACAAAGGCACCAGTTGGGTGAAATATACGGTCCAGAACCAGCCGCTGTTGTTGATCACGGAAGTGGCACAATCGGGGGCTGTAGATAAAATTGAAATTACCAACCTCGGACCTGCGGCGCTGGACCTCACCTGCTTAATGATTGCCCGGACAGCAGCGAACCCGTTGGCCAATCAAACATTGCTGCCGCTCAGCATGCTGCCGTCACTTGCGCCGACCATTATTCAGGTCGGAGGCGTGATGGTCTTCAATTTTGCCTTCAATGGCGCAGCGAACATGCCGGCTTGTTACAACATTTCTTTTTCAGGGGTAGAACTCGATGCGGTAGCGGTGAATGGCTTTGCAGGTTGTGGGGCCTTCTCGGGCTCTTTATCCAGCGGTGATGTGATCCGCACTTGTGAAGACGATTCGAATAAAGCGGAGGATTGGGAAGTAGCCAAACTCTGTGCGCCGCTTTCAATCGGCGTACTGAATCAAGGATTGGAGGTTATGCCCAATAATGGCACGCTAACTTCCTTGCAGTCCATTCCACCCAATAAAGTCTCCTGCACGTTTAAGGTCACAATCCGGGATGTGGAAGATCCTTTTTGCGGAAAATTGGATGCCAGCACGACGTATGTCGGCCCAGCCATTGTTCCAATAAGCGCTGCGGCCTGCAATAGGTCGCAAATCACAGTGCCAAACAGCAACAGCTGTATCATAGGAGATATCGTTTTCAACTTGGTTGGAACAGCCACTCCAGCCAATTCCAAGATCACCCTGATCAGTCCCTATGGTACGAAGGTGCCAATTTTGGAATTACCCGCAGACACTTTGGCCGTGTTGTTCGCTCAAAAAGCGGCAGGTGTCTGGACATTGGATATTGTTCCGAATCCAGGTTTTACGCCGACAGTCAACAGCTGGTCATTGAAAATCACGTGTCTCGACACTTTTGATTTGGCCAATCAAGTGAAAGGCAATGACCTTGGCGTGTGTGGTGCCAACTTTACCTGGAAGCACCCTTACTTTGTGGACAATTGTTTTGAAGGAACCATCTCGGTCGCTTATTCCACGACTGATGCAGCTTGTTTGCCGACTGGTGGGCAACTACTTGGTAAAGGAGGATACGTTGCGACCAAATATTTTTGTGTCGGCACTACAAAAGTCACCTATACGCTGGTTGATGCTGCCGGGAATACAGAGATGTGCGGTTTTGATGTGACAATAGAAGATAGGGAAAATCCAGGAGTGGTTTGCCCACAAAATATCAGCGTCCACCTTGGAGGTGGAGCATGTGGCGCTTTTGTTGAATATGCGCCCGTTCACACGTCAGATAATTGCGCCGTAGTAGATACGGTCATGACACCGCCATCCGGTACCTGGTTCCCGATAGGTGATAGCATTGTCAACATCAAGGTGTTTGATGCCGCTGATAACAGCAAGAAGTGTGCGTTCCTTGTTAGCATCTTCGAATTCGTTCCGGTGGGTGGTGCGTTGATTTGTAATGACCTGACGCATCTTGCAATGGATGCCACCTGCGTTTACACGATCAATGCAGATGCCATTTTAGAAGGGGACAACTACCACTGCTACGACGACTACAGCATCATTATAAAGAACAATGTCGGCCAAAATGTTGGCAATACTTTCCATGCCGCTGATATAGGGAAGACGTTCACGGTGACCATTGTTGATCCTGAAACGGGTAATTCCTGTTGGAGTAACATGAAAATTGAAGACAAACTGGCGCCTGCGCTGATCTGCCCGCCCAATATTTCAATTGCTTGTAGTGAATCAACTTTAGCGTCAAATACCGGCGATGTATTGATAAAGGATTGCAGTGCTTACACCAAAGTTGTGCAGAACGAATACACGGATTACGGTGAATGTAGCAATCCACGGGAAAAGATTGTGCGGAGATGGCTCGTAACGGATGTCTTTGGCAACCAGTCTGCCTGCTCCCACACGATCAGCGTCAATGCATTCAACGTGGCTGATGTCATATTTCCGGCAGCGGCAATTGTTGATTGTGAAGCGGCCTACCTAAACAGCAGCGCTGTTTCACCCGACGTTACTGGTCGCCCAAGCATAAACGGCGCGCCCATTGGTCTCGGTGGATTCTGCTCCGTGTCCATCGGTTTCACAGATGTTAGATTGGAAGTTTGTGCGGGAAGTTTTGAGATTTACAGGACTTGGTTGGTAGCAAATACCTGCCTGCCACCCAGTGCTGATAACCCCAAATCGCATGTACAGCGTATTCGCGTGAAAGATTTTGGTGGTCCGGTATTTGATTGCCCTGCTTCGGTAACGGTATCTACTGATCCGCACACCTGCTGCGCTACGGCTGCATTGCCAGACATGATTGTCTCTGAAGGCTGCTCGTACATTATTGGGTTGGAGGCGAATGGGACGGGATCAATCCCAAACAATGGCAATGAAATCACATTTACGGTACCGGGACACCTGGGTGATTTCCCCGGCAACAACTACTGGACACCTGATACCCTGGCCATCTTTGATTACACACAGTGTTTACCACTTGGAATCTACAATGTACGCTACAAAGCATCAGATGCTTGCGGTAATACTTCTTACTGCTTCTTTGAGCTGACGGTTGCTGACTTGGTACCACCAACAGCTTCTTGCGACCAAACAACGGTTGTGGGTATCGGTT
>JBIPOY010000525.1:0-2588 GCA_044378705.1 Saprospiraceae bacterium | reverse complement strand
TTCGGAATTAAATAAAATGGGATAACTATGCATGGCTGCCAACCGCCCGCTAAACGCGTCGGTACGGGCAGCCATGCACCCGTTCGATGAAATAATAAAAAATAAAATATGATACAGTAAAGTAAATTCAAGGTAGCCACCTTTTGGCAGATAAACAGAATTTGTTTTGTATCAATTGAATTTTTGACCATTGAACGGTGGAATTACTCCTGAAAACCACCTAAAAACAAAGTAAGGGTAACTAAAAATTCATTAACATGAAACTTTTGCAACTTTTTATGTTGGCTCTTGTAAGCCATTTCGCTGTGCAAAATTCTTTTGCACAAACTGCGACAGCAAACTGCAATACCAATTATAACAGTTTCAAACATCCCGTCTTATCCGACCGTATATTTTGCGAACGCCGGGTTTAAGAATTGCGCCGATGGCGGAGGTTATTATGAAGAGTGCGACGAAGGAGGACAGAAGGCTTGTTGTCGTGTTATTACAAAAGGCCCTACTGGTGTATTTCCATCCCCTGTTACACCTCGTTTCTGGCTGGAACGGCTTGTAGATGGCTCATGGACAACCGTTGCGGGGCCACAGTCCCAAACCATTTTTCCAAACCTTGTCCGCGGAACTTATCGGGTAAAATGCCAGGTCCCAAATATTGCTACCAATATATGTACGGAGCAGGGCAACCCAAACTTACCTGGAGCAAGGATTTGCTTGTTCAACGAATCTGGTCAATTCATAGGTTATTGGGGAACATGGGACAACTCCCCCTTTGGAAGCACCCCACCTACGTACAGCAATTTGGTTGTTGTGGGTGCAACTGTACAGAGCGACATTGCCTGGAACTTTATTGATGCCAACGGCAATGACTTGTTCAGCCCAGGAGAACAAATAAAAAATGAACACCACAAACACCATAAACTACCAAAATTGGTGGGTTGCCATTTTTGAAAACGGGGGACAAAATCGCTACTGGTCGAATGGCTGGACACAAGGGCTTATTCCTGGTAATCAAATCAATTTGACATCACTAACTAATGGTGCATTTCAAAGTGGCAGTAATCCTTTCGCACTGATCCCAGTATCCTATACCGTCCAATTTGCCATCTCTTCAAGTTGCAATACTCAATGGATAAATTTGGATAAAAACTTCGCAGTTTGTCCTGCCGGATTGGGTTGTCGGATTGCAGAAGATGAGGATATTAGGCTTTATCCGAATCCTGCAAACAACTCCTTTCAATTACATAACTTTGATATTGACCCATCAAAACAGCAGCGAATTGTGCTGATGGATATGAATGGACGAACAGTAAAGTCGTTTGAACAGATAACTCAATCCGAGTTTGATATTTCAGACCTCATCAATGGGCTATATATAGTAAGTATCTGGGAGAATGGAAGCAGGTTACTGACAACAAAACTTTCAGTAGTAAAATAATGCTTTCATCTGTGGATATGCCCGTGTTTTTCGGGCATATCCACTTTAATATTTTGGCATGAACAAATTTATTTTATTAACACTTGCCTTATTTCCTTTTAATAATCAAGCATTTGGACAAGAGAATACAATTCTTAATTACAGTTTTGAAATCATCTCTGATTGTCCAGATGACTTTTTAACAGGAGGAATTGGCTTGGCCGAATTTTGGTCAAGCGCTATGTCTACGCCTGATATTTACAACGCTTGTGCGCCTTTTGATTTTGGCGGCGTCCCAATAAATACAACTAATTGCTATCAACTTGCACATTCAGGAAATGGATATGCAGGTATTGCTCCATTTTATACCATTCCCCGCACCACCGAATACATGGAAGTTAAATTAAAAGAAAAATTGATTAAAGGAAAGCGATACTTTGTAAGATTTTATGTATCAGCGCGTAATTGTTCAGACCCTGAAATTTGCTATTCCGATGCAATGGGTTTGGCATTTTCAAATACTTTCTATCAAGAAGATGTGATAACAGGAGCAGAGCAAATACCGCCCTTCGTTCCCGCGATTCAAAACCCAACAGGCAATATTATAAAAGATACCCTGAATTGGATGGAAATCAGCGGCTGTTATACGGCTACCGGAACGGAGCAATATGCCATTATTGGGAGTTTCAAAACAAGTGCTAATACACAGAGCGAGGGTTGTGTGGGCGTAACAGGCTCCTACTATTACATAGATGATGTAGGCGTGTATGAATACGACCCTTTGCCTGACACCCTTATTTTGTGTAGCGGCGAAACACGAACAATAGGAAAATCGTTTTTGAATGCATCGTATTTGTGGAATACGGGTGCGACTGACAGTACTTTAACCATCAATCAAGAAGGACGGTATATCGTCAATGCTGTGATTAGTAATTGCACATTGAGCGACACTATTATTGTTTTGGAGATGGATAAATTGTCAAATGCTCTGCCATCGGACACCTTGCTCTGCGAAGGCGAAACCCTTGTGATAAATATCCCAATAACCGGTAATTATACGTGGTCGAGCGGGGAAACCAGCAACAATATTTCAATTAGTGCAGGTGGGGTTTATTCTGTTAGTATCCAAAATGATTGTGGGCTGCTCCATCACACATTCGAAGTAACAAGTGAAGTT
>JBIPOY010000524.1:0-2589 GCA_044378705.1 Saprospiraceae bacterium | reverse complement strand
AGGGGATGGTCCGGGGCATTATACCATTCATCGCGTAGAGGTGTGCCAATAAATTCGAACACCGTGCGCGCACGCCCAATATGCCCAAGATATCCCTATTTGTAAATATCGTAAAAGCACCGCCTTCGTATTCAATAAGCAACTGGTTGGGTGGCACGCCGCTTTGCCCAAAAAGGCTGCTTATTTTATCTCAGACACGACCACCCAACCAGTTACTACAATAAAGTGGAAAAAACACTGTAAATTTCGCCGTTGAAACAGGGCGTTCTTGGTCGGGTACTGACCATAGGTGCCGGCAGTTTAGTGCTGACAAAATCATCTACAAAGTAAAGGTTCGTAAACGTTGAGAGTATTAAATTTTATCAAAGTCGCCGGGTATGACATACTATCTGCCTTTAACAATTACCACCTGTTCCTCACGTTGGGATGGCAGGATGTGGCGACAAAATACCGTCGTTCTCGCATTGGCGCCTTTTGGATTACCATCGGGATGAGCGTATCAATTACCACCATGGGCGTGGTATTTGGGCAGCTATTTGAGCAGCCCATGGCAGAATTTCTGCCTTTTGTTTCCATTGGGTCTATTTTTTGGGGATTTTTTTCTTCGAATATTGGGGACGGATGCAACGGCTTCATTGCCGCCTCTGGCATTATTCTTCAGGTCAGAATGCCCTTATTTGTACATGTCATGCGTGTTTTGTGGCGCAACATGATCATTTTAGCCCACAATATCATGATCATTCCCGTTGTCTTCCTTTTTTTCTCAAAGCCTGTATCGCTCGTGGCACTGCTTGCCATCCCGGGTTTTATCCTTTTTGTCATCAATCTCAGCTGGATGATGTTGGTGCTATCTGTTGTTTGTGCCCGTTATCGAGACTTTCCGCCGATCGTTATAAATGCTGTGGGTATTTTATTTTTTCTCACCCCCATTATGTGGAATGAAAAAACAATACCCGACCGAGCAAATTTTCTGATGCTGAATTACAATCCTTTTTACCACCTCATCAGCATTGTTCGTGCCCCCTTGCTTGGAGACACTCCGACCGTTGCGAACTGGGTTTACGCCTGCGGCATGGGGTTGGTTGGCTGGTCAATTGCCTTAATTATTTTTGGACGATATAGAAATAGAATCCCCTATTGGTTATGAGTAGTACAGCATCCATTGAACTCGACAATGTTTTTATAAATTTTCCTGTTTTCAACGCCATCAACATGTCCTTGAAAAACCGTTTTTTAACGGCAGCTTCCGGTGGTATATTAAACCGTCAGAAGGATGGGTTGGTTGTTGTCAGCAGTTTACAAAATATTACCCTCCATATTGCACAGGGTGAACGCGTTGGCTTGGTGGGCCACAATGGCGCCGGGAAAACCACCTTATTGCGGGTACTCTCGGGTATTTATCATCCGACCATGGGCGAAATTCGCATAAAAGGCGCCATTACATCGCTCATCAACATCAGCCTCGGGATAGATGCGGAAGCCACCGGGCGAGAAAACATCCGCTTACGCGCTGTTATGATGGGCCAAAAGCCTTCCGAAAGCAAAAAAAAAGTTGATGAAATCATTGAATTTTCAGGTTTGGGCGATTTTATAGATATGCCGGTTCGAACCTATTCCTCGGGTATGCAGTTGCGCCTGGCCTTTGCTGTTTCCACGTCCATTCGTCCGCAAATTCTCATCATGGATGAATGGCTGTCAACGGGCGACAAAGATTTTAAAGAACGCGCGGAGGCTCGATTGAAGGAGGTGGTGCGTTCCACGGAAATTCTGATACTGGCGAGCCACTCCAAAGAATTACTACTAAAAACCTGTAACCGTATTGTTTGGCTGGAGAGGGGTGAGATAAAGATGGATGGAGAAGCGGAGGCGGTAGCAAACGCGTATTTTAAATAGTGGTTTGCCTGTTTTCCCAACAGGAATACTTTCATCCTATTTTTTGCATGTACCATGCTACTGGACAAAATCATTCTCCGAGACAAGACGATCAAGCGCCATATTGCAAAAACAATCAGTTGGCGCGTCATTGGAACACTCGATACCATGGTATTGGGATGGATTGTGACCGGGAATCCGTTTGTCGGTTTAAAAATAGGCGCCCTAGAATTATTCACTAAAATGATACTTTACTTCTGTCACGAGCGTGCGTGGCATAAATTTACAAACAATGAAAAATCCTCTTGAGGAATATTTCGAGGCCAACAGAAGAAATGTAATCCACAAATGGGCGCACTATTTCGAGATTTACCACCGGCATTTTGAACGATTTGTAGGGAAAGAGTGTGTCATCTTGGAGATTGGCGTAGCACAGGGAGGGAGTTTGCAAATGTGGAAGTCGTACTTTGGGGCAAATGCCAAAATATACGGCGTGGATGTGCACCCTGCGTGTAAACAATTTGAAGGTGAAAACATCCAAATTTTTATCGGTTCTCAGTCCGATACGGTTTTTTTGCAAGATTTAATTTACAAAATACCTACTATTGATATCCTGATTGATGACGGAGGTCACCGAATGGACGAACAGATTACCACCCTGGAGATGTTGTTTGATCACATGGGCGAGAACAGTATCTATCTCTGTGAAGACACCCA
>JBIPOY010000523.1:0-2590 GCA_044378705.1 Saprospiraceae bacterium | reverse complement strand
TGAGCACGACCTCTTTCTTGCGTATGGGGTCAAATACATACGTCGTTTCGCCCGACTTGGAGAGGCGCAGTTTGGGTTGAAATTGAAGAAAATCGAGTTCGAGAAGCACGTGGTTGTCGGTTTTTTTGTGCCGTTTTCGGGTGGATGTTTATAGTTGGAATGTTGCCCTGAAAAGTTGATGACGCTGGCAAAAATTAATGTCTGTACCGTCAAATGAGCCGCTTATTTGTCTCAGACGCGCCCCCCTAGCAAAATCAAATATTTGCAATCAATCAAATCCTAAAAATCACTTTAATCATCGTTTAAACCAGCGCCATTCAATATTTGCTGTGTATATTTTTGTATTCTATTTATTCTTGTTTGTGGTTGTTTTGGTTGGGAGAAGTAAATAATATAGCCCCTTTGCCGTCCGGGAGTTAGGTTGAAAAAAGCCTTTTTCAGTTCGGGTATTTCTATAAATATTTGTAATAGTTCGTCCGGGATGGGCTCTGGATTTTTCTTGAACACTACTTTTCCCCCTGACTTTTCAATGGCGATGGCTTCAAAAATATAGGATTTTATGATTTCTTGTTGCGGAAGGATTTGGCTCGCAGTTGTGAATTTGAAAAATCGTGCCGACTGTGAATATAAGCCATGTTGATGGAGCATATTATGAGGATCTTTTAACAATACGCCTTTGAAAAAATCAAGCGAAGCGTAGTCTTTAAAGGCACTTACCATGGCAATATTTTTATTGTCAGAGGTATAACACGGAACCCCCCATTTTATTTCTTCCGTCAAGCCACATTCCAAAACGATTTGTCTAAGTATTTCCAACGCGTCTCTCCAAAGATTCACTTTGCATTGAGGTGTCCCGCCATACGCGCAGCGCATACATCCGTCAACAAGGTATTTGTCTACTTGAGGGTTCATCTTTGGTTTCATTTTTCTACATGTGTTTTCAAGTTAGACTGTGATGAAAGTTATTTTAATGGTTTGATTGTTTGCAAACACACTTCATTCACAATCACTTTGTATTGACGTTTATTCAAACCATAGCAGGCGTCGTCAGGATTATTCTTTTCTCCGTATTTTTATCTGAATAGCGCGTTCGATGGGCGCTTCAGACACCAGTATGAGGTAGCCGCCGCCGCCTGCACCGCTGAGTTTCCAGCCGAGGGCTTTGTCTTGGTACTGTTCGATCATGTCAAAAATGCCCTCGTCTGCCATATTGGGGAACATGTCAATTTGAGCCTCGAAGGATTGGGTGAAAAAGCGTCCAAAAGCGTTTAGGTCCATCTTCAATAGGGCTTCCCAACAGCCCACAGCGGCTTCCGCCAGGGCTCTGGCGCCGGCTTCTGTAATCTTTGTGTCTGCCAATACATCATAGGTATGGATGCGCGGGCCGAGGGTAACCAGGTACAAGTGTTTTTCCAGCCACGACAAGATCACTTCCTCGTGCACGGCTTGTATCTGTTCCGGCCAATATTGTCCTGCATAATCGGAGCGAATCAATCCGGGCACAACAATGCCGATTGAATCCTGTGAGCCTGCAATTTCTTTGGTGCCTGGAGGATTGTCAAAAGCGAAAAGCAATTTTGCCATTTGCTCGGGGTCGCCGGGAGGCAGTGCTGTGCGCCAAAGTTCGATCGCTTTTTTCCGGGTACTGGTAGCCATTCCACTCCGGTAGTTGAAATCTTGTGTTGGCTCAATGCTGACGGTGAGTACCGGTCCGTGGTGCTTTTCCGATACCCAAGGCTGATCCAGCCACCCTCCGGCAAGGTCTATTCGATAGGGGATGGTACATTCTTCGCGTAAGGAGGTGGTGCTTCTGGGAGGCAGGTTGGCTGCGGGCAATCGTCGTGACACCCGGTAATCAATGCCTCGTTCCAGACACAGAGCCTCTTTGGCTGGAGTATGGCCATCTTCGTTTACAAAAAACAATTCGGGCTGTATATTGTCCATTTCAGACAAAAAATCGAGGATCCCCGAGCCGCAGTTGATGTGCACGGCCTGCACACAGGCCAGTGCTTCCAGCATAAACCGGCGCTCATCCTGAGAATTCACCGGCCGTCGTCCTTTCAGCCCCAACACGGTTTCATCGGATCCGATGCACACATGCAAAGCACCCTGTTGTGCAGCCTCCTGTAAAAAGGCTACATGTCCACTGTGCAGCAGGTCAAAACAACCTGTAACCATCACTTTTTTTTCCATGATTTCAATCAATCATTGCGTTTGACTACTTCCCGAAGCGCTGTCAGGGTGTTTGCCAACCATTTATTGTTGCAAAAATAGGAAAGCTACCCGACCTTTCCGCTATGGAAATAACATCTGATGCTCTTGGGGGGCCATTGTCCTTGTATGTACGCGTAGCGTATCCACCATTTCACTTGGGCCGCCTACCTAAAACGGGCCATATTTACCTGCGATGATCGTCCGGCCACCTTTCCTTCCGTGGTTTCCCCTGCTACTTTTTACAGGGTTGCTGCTGCTTTCTTATGCCTTTAACTTGAATGGGTGGTGGGGTACTGAACGTTTGGAATATTTGAGAGTAAGCAAATCTATATTGGACCATTGGCAGGGAGGAGAGTCAGGGGTCCTTGTGGCAGGC
>JBIPOY010000522.1:0-2592 GCA_044378705.1 Saprospiraceae bacterium | reverse complement strand
CGATGGCGACCATTGGCAATCACTGCGCCTAAACATGCCCGCTACCAGCATCCGAGATCTTGTCATCAAAAACGACGACATTGTGGTGGGTACCCATGGCCGCTCTTTTTGGATTTTGGACAATATCACCCCGTTGCGGCAAACGGCGGCTGATCGCAATCGCAACACGGCTGTAGCCGACACCAGGCTGTTCAAACCCCAAGATGCCATTCGTGTTCGTTGGAATATGAACACAGATACTCCTTTGCCACAGGAAGAACCCGCTGGCCAAAACCCACCCGACGGCGCGATGATTGACTATGTGTTGAACGGCGATGCCCGGCAAATAAGCCTAGACATCCTAGATGCAACAGGACAAATCGTGCGCCAATATTTCCCGGATGCAGCAGCCCCCGAGGTCTCCCATGTCAATATTCCACTCTATTGGATTCGACCATTTACACCACTTTCAGGAAAAAAAGGGGCACACCGATTCTGCTGGGATATGCGATACAACCCCATCTACTCGGGAGGCGTGTCTTACCCCATCGCAGCTGTATTCGGCCAAACGGCCCCGCAACCTTCAGCGCCATTCGTGATGCCCGGCATCTATACCGCCCGCCTGATCGCAGACGGAAAATCGTATGAACAACCTTTTACCGTCACCATGGATCCGCGGGTAAACACCAAACAGGAAGACCTCCAACGCCAACACGATTTGTCGCTGCGCTGTTATCGGCTGTCTGCCGCTGCCCAACAATCCAGCCGAGAGATGAAAGCTGTTTTGTTGTACCTACCAGACCTCTCAAAAGGTAAGCAGTTGGAAGCCGCGGCCCGTTCAGTCGCCCAATTTCAAACCTTGGCTTCCAAGCTCAACAATTCTACTCCCAACCTCGAAACGCTCTCCAAACAATTGTTCGGTTTGATGCAGCAACTCCAGGAGTGTGACAGTAGGCCTACCACACCGCTGGTGATTGCCGTTGACCGCACCGTCGCATTGGCAGACTCCTTGTTGCAGCAGTGGCAAAACCTGAAAAACCACGAAATGCCCGCCGTGAACGCTACCTTGTCAAAGGCAAAGCAGCCGAACATCCTGACCGCCATGGCAACAGATCATACCCTCGAAATGACGCGCCCCGACACTAGAGACAACACCTGGACACCACTTTTCAACGCAACCCTTGCCAATGCAACCTTCCCCAACGGAATTTGGAGTGTAACTCCTGCCGGCGAACTGACCGCCACCGAAGACCAGTGTATTTTTACCCGAGAAAAATACCACAATTTTGTACTCGACTTGGAGTTCAAAACTGCCGAAGGCACCAACTCCGGCGTCATCGTACACTGCTCCGATACCGACAACTGGATCCCCAATTCCGTAGAAATTCAAATAGCCGATGATTATTCGGAGGAGTGGCGCACGGCCGACCCTACGTGGCAATGTGGCGCTATTTTTGGGCACCTTGCTGCCAATAAAAAAACCGTCAAACATCCCGGTGAGTGGAACCATTACACCATTACCTGTATCGACCGCCAAATCTGGGTGGTACTCAACGGCGAACCGGTAAACCAGATGGACATGGGCCTTTGGCTTTCGGGAAGCCGCAACCCCGATGGTTCTTCCATCCCTTCTTGGTTGTCAAAACCCTTTGCCACCCTGCCCTTGGAAGGCCATATCGGATTACAAGGAAAACACGCAGGAGCGCCCATTTGGTTCAGAAATATGCGCATAAAAGCACTAAAATAACGCTTTGCGATGCGAATAAAAAGGTGCCGGCAAAACAGACTTTTGCCGGCACAAAAAATATTTTCGGAAAATAGGCCTGCAATTTTCAAACCTCCTTTTCTTTACACTTTGAAACAGTACTATCTTTCACAAGCGTACCAACATTTTATCAAACCTGTACCGCACATCCAAGGCGTCAACGGCCTGTACATCGGTTGATTTGAAATGAAAAAAAATTCATCCACTGCTCACAATTTTGCCGCGACGGTACAAGTCGCTTCAAGGCGTGGTGTTTTTGCCGTACCGGGTTGCCGGGCGTTTTTTAATCTTTCCTCCCCGCGTCCCCTTGGGGTGCGACGATAATTTCCTGCTAATATACCAATCAGGTTTTGTTCAGATCGCCTCTGAACAAAAAGCTATTGATCTTTTGCTTAGACTTAAGGGGCAACGCATGTGAGCCTTAACACCATCCTACCATTTCTATCTACAGCTCATTTGCGCCGTAGGACGGGGATGATCACCGATTTCAATTTTATTATCGCTACAATGCAGTACCCATTTTTCAAGGTAATAATTGCAACCGAAAACCACTACGATTTTGCACCCCTCATCTGTGCCGAAATGGAAGCCTCCGCAAAAGCGCGGGGAACCGGTATCGCCAAACGCTCTCCGGAATACCTGAAACATAAAATGTCCGAAGGAAAAGCCGTAATTGCCTTCTCGCCCGAAGGCGAATGGGCTGGATTCTGTTATATTGAAACCTGGAGCCACGATCAATATGTCGCCAATTCCGGACTTATTGTATCCCCAAACTTCCGAAAGGGAGGGGTAGCCAGACTCATCAAACAACGCATCTTTGAACTCAGCCGGTCCAAATATCCCAATGC
>JBIPOY010000009.1:0-21801 GCA_044378705.1 Saprospiraceae bacterium | reverse complement strand
GTACTGTTGGGGCTGCGCGATGTCTTCAGGGTTAAATTTTTCTATTTCAGTCAGATAAGCCGGCTTCTTTTGCTCGCGCACATAAACAGGAGCACCTCCCCCTAACACAAGAATATCTGCCGGTACATCCGCAACAAGTTGACCTTCATAATAATATTGAAGACGATCCGCTTCAATGGTGGTACCAATGGCAACACAAGACAAGTCCCACTTATCAAATACAGCCTTGATTTCCGCTTCCCGACCCGGCTTGACGACGATCAACATACGTTCCTGGCTCTCGGAAAGCAATATTTCCCAGTCTTTCATGTTCTTTTGACGCATGGGGACCTTGGAAAGATCGATGCGCATGCCGCAGCCGGCCTTGGCCGACATTTCAGAGGTAGAACAGCAGATACCCGCAGCACCCATGTCTTGCATACCCACCATGGCACCGGTCGTAATGGCTTCGAGGCTGGCTTCGAGCAGCAATTTTTCCTGAAAAGGATCTCCCACTTGCACCGCCGGCAGATCCTGAGACGAATCTTCAGAAAGGTCGGCAGAAGCGAATGTAGCGCCGTGAATACCATCTTTACCGGTGGCCGAACCGACAATAAATACCGGATTACCGGGGCCACCTGCAGTAGCGCTCACGGTTTCTCCTACTTTAACAATACCGGCAGACATTGCGTTGACCAAAATATCGTGGTTGTAGCAAGGCATAAAATACACCTCTCCACCCACCGTGGGCACGCCAAAACTGTTGCCATAATCGCCAATGCCCCGCACAACACCTTCAATGAGCTGTTTCATCCGCGGATTGTCCGGCATTCCAAAGCGGAGTGAATTCAAGGCGGCAATGGGCCGGGCTCCCATGGTAAAAATATCGCGGTGAATGCCTCCAACCCCTGTTGCTGCACCTTGATAAGGCTCAATGGCCGACGGGTGGTTGTGGCTTTCTATTTTAAATACACAAGCGAGGTTGTCACCAATATCCACCAATCCTGCATTCTCCTCCCCGGCTCCCACCAGCAGTCGCTTGCCCGAACGGGGCAAGGTTTTGAGCTGAATAATACTGTTTTTATAGGAACAGTGCTCGCTCCACATGACAGAAAAGATGCTCAGTTCCGTAAAATTGGGCACGCGACCCAACACTTGCTTGATTTTTTCAAACTCGTCGGCGGTGAGCCCCAGTTTTTTGGCGGTTTCTAGCGTAGGCTCCATCGTGGTAATCGTCGTAAGGAAAGTGAGTGAATCGTAAATATGCTGCTGACATGGGCAACCAACCGAAAAAAGTCAATCGCCCAATAATTTCTGCAAAAGTAGAGAGTGTTGTGGAGAGCAAGGGAATTTTCAAGGAATACTATTCACCGGAAAGGCGTAAAATTCACCTGAAACAGCACGAGGTTCCCTTTTTCTGAAAAAAACATGCCAACCCGTACACCATTTCCCCAATAAAGTTGACACATTACCAAACGATGTTGCCATTTATCTGTTCCTCTAATTTATCAAAGTGTAGGCGGTATGCTCTAAGACAAACAACAACCCATTGCCAGACAAGCAGCATGCCGCCAACATCGTTACAAAAACAAGCCATCATGTTCAACCCATTCATCTTATCCCCCCTCGCTGTATCGGTGTTGCTGCTTTCATGCAACACTTTTTCCGGAAAATCAGTCGAAATAAAACAAGCGGATCCTGCAGTAGTCGTGTTCGGCAAACTAGATACCGCCACCTTCGCAGCCGGGTGCTTTTGGTGCGAAGAGGCCATTTTTGAAAGCCTAAAAGGGGTCAAAGAAGCCGTCTCAGGCTATTCGGGAGGCCACACCCAAGATCCAACCTACGAAGCGGTGTGTTCACACACCACCGGACATGCCGAAACGGTACAGGTGTACTATGACCCAACGCTTATTTCCTATCAAACACTGCTCGAGGTCTATTTTGTCGGCCAAGATCCGACACAAGTAGACGGCCAAGGGCCCGACCACGGGGATTCTTACCGCTCCGTGATCTTTTACCGCAATGACACCGAACGCGCCCTCGCAGAAACCTATAAAAAACAACTGAACGATTCCGGCAAGTATGACAAACCCATCGCCGTCATTGTTGAGCCATTGGCGATTTTTTACCCTGCAGAAGACTATCACCAGAATTATGAACGAAACCACCCCGATAATTCATACGTCCAACGCGTCTCCGTTCCCCGGATCAACAAGGTAAAAGTAGCCTTTCCTCAACTGCTTAAATAGTGTCTGTCCATACAGTCATAGCCGCTCATAAAGATAAGGCGGTCAATGAATTATTCCCTTAGCTGTCGAATAATTTTTAAACTTTTTGGATGAAAATGCCCTTGTTTAGAGAATTAAGTACAAAGTATGAGACTCGAATTTGGCTCAATAACCCGGAACTTGGGTTAATAGATACGCTGTTAGAAGCGCATCCGGAGTTGCTGGAGTATGTCAGAGAAGACATCACACGAGGTCAGAAGTCGAGTAATTTTGGACGAGGAGATACGCCGAGTGTAGAATAAATATTTCGTGCTGCGATCTACAAGGAAATAGCCGGAGAAGCAGTATCCAATGATCAAAAACTATTTTCGATATATGAGCCGCACACAGACATCATCGTGAAAGGCAGTCTCAGGCGAATCGTGCTAAGACAAGCCAAACCCGCGACTGTATAGACAGACACGAAATAGGATAAAAAGGGGGCGGACACCCCCGTACTCAGGTGGCTTTTGTGAGTACCAGCTTAGTTTTGTCTGCTTTTGCAATGTTTTTGAAGAACATCAGGAACGTTTCATATTCCGTTGTAGGCTGAATCGAATTGTTCAACACCAGTTTTCGTAAGACAATCAACTGTCCCCCCTGTTCGGTCTTTATGGAAAGGTGGTAGGTGCCGAAAGGAGAGGAATAGGAGGTCTCTTCAATACCACTTTCCAAAGAGTAGCCTTCCGGCACCGTGATGATCAGCTTGTCTTCCATGGTAATGCCCCTGCCGGAGGCCTGAATGGGATGTATGCGGGTATCCTGCCGGGGCGGGGCTGTTATTGTTTGTGCCAAGGCCACCACAGGCACAAACAATCGTTTGCCACTGGTAGAAGCAAATTTCGGCACCGACAGCGCAATAGCGCGGTGCGCTTCAGGCAAGCGCCCTTTTTGAAGGTCTATATCGAGTGCGGTAATTTTGAAATCACCCATGCCAATGGCTTCATACAGTACTTTTTCC
Source organism: Saprospiraceae bacterium (assembly GCA_044378705.1). Lineage (GTDB taxonomy): Bacteria > Bacteroidota > Bacteroidia > Chitinophagales > Saprospiraceae > M3007. The sequence goes on along the minus strand of JBIPOY010000009.1, from coordinate 18,594 downwards.
TGCTCCTCCCGGGCCATTCCGACCATGTCGGCAAGTCCATTTTGTGCAATACCCCGATAAACATCCTCTGATTGAATCAAGGCACTACCATCTGCTGCCAGGGTCAGGTGGGTTGTCCGAAGAATGGTGTTGATTTTCTCATCATATACAGGGGTATGAACCATTTTTCCCCCTTCCGGTGTAATCAACAAGGCCGGACGATCATCTGTGGCATCGCTGAGGAAACCACAACTTTCCGTTTGACTGGTACATTCAAGCCACAGGGTGTCGGGTAAGAGGGGTACACAGACAAAAGCGTGGTTGAATCGGGGGTTGGGAAACGCGGGGTACTGGCCTTCCCGTTCATTTTCACCCGCCTTAATCAGGGCATAATACGCCGTAACACCCACGGCTCGGAGCATGGCCACGGTGTAATTACTCAATCCTTTACAATCACTGTACTTGAGTTCGTCCACAGATTTTGCTGGCATGGGTTGCCACCCACCAATACCAAGGCCTACAAAAAAATACCGGGTGTTCTGTTGGAGATATTCATACACCCGCGCCACTTTACACGGGGCATCGGGGCAATGGGCCGTTAAGTTGAGTAGCTTTTGCTCGGCGTCAAGCGGCAGTGCCCGCCTGTCGCTGTTGAGTTTTTCAATGAATGTTCCGTAGGATTCCCATGTGCTCATGTCACCTTCGTATCCTTCCATGGTAAACTTCGTGGGCGCACTCAACACCCGAGGCAATGGCAAATACTCAACCGGGGTAAATGGTTCGTCAGCGATGGCCTGTATTTGCTGAAAGTCCCAGCGCAACGGGCCTGTTTTACTGCCGGCCGGAAGGTTCATTTCGAGGACCCTAACCGCTAAGCCTTCGGGCATGACAATTTCTATTGTGGCTGATTCCACGGATTCCCGGGTAGATTCCTGGGGATAAAAATCGGGGTAAATCATGAGCCCGTGGTACTTTCTTACCACGGTGTACTCAATGGTGAAAGGAAACGGAAGCCGTGCAAACTGGATAATTTTCATCCTGTTGTCGTTGACGGCATATTCCGCCCGTTTCACATCCTGCACATCTTTACGCTTAATCTTGCGAATGAGTTGCCCGGCTCCGTCGTACACGGCGCCTTCAATGTCCGTTATGTCCACGATTGGATCATACCAGAAATACTGATCCGTTTCGTGCTCCGCTTGTTTGTTCAGAATCGTCAACACTTTGTGCTCCGTTTCAATGGCTTCCCCCTGGTTGAGCACTTCAAATTTGAGTTCGTGGCGGCGTACGACAACGTTGGCATTGTTGCGTAAGGCCGCAGGAATATTGGCCGCAGCGAATTCATTCTGGGCAAATACACCTGCCGTGGCACAGCAGAAAAGGAGCAGTAGCGATAGGTTTTTCATCGGTTATATTTTTGTCAGCACCACCTGCTCTTCCATTTTTGAGACGATATTCCCAAAAAATTGCTGCAAATCAGGGTAATGTTCCACGGCGATGTACGGTTGTCGGATGCTTCGACGGACAGTAATTTTGACAGATTCCGGGTTTACTTCTGAAAAATACTCAAAGATAAGCCCGTTTTCGCCGAAGGTCATTTTGGCGCTTTTAGGAGCATCTTCGACCTTATACCCTGCGGGTATGGCAAACACAAAATTGTACACAGCGGTCCGCGGAACGCCGAGTTCAATGTTAAATTTACGCACCGGATTTTTAAACGGATTCTCTTTCCACCCAAAGCCAAGCGCGGAGCTAAGATAAATTTTATTGCCGGAAACCGTGGCAAAACCGGTTGTCTCTAGATCAAAAGTACCTTTTATATTGGCTTCCTGCCAATTGTCGAGGTTTTCAAACAACAAATTGGCAAAACTGCCCTCGCTCAGCAAATCCGGAAACTTTTCGCGCAGAAAAGCAGGCGCTTGGGTAGCCTTGATACGAGACCTGGCCATGACAGCCCCATACCCCGTCTCAGAGAAAGAAACCGCACCCGACAACTTCCCTTCTGCCGTTAAGGATAGATTGGCCTGAACAGCACTACGCACGAGAGACTTGTTTTGAAGGGGTATCCATGTGACGTTATCTTTGTCGCGCAGCAACAGCCCTTCGCCGTTGAGGTCTTCCTCCGGCAAAAAACCAAGGGGCAGCGGCCAAGCCGAAGCGTCGAGCAACAACAGTGAATTGTCTTCCGTTTCCACCGCTGTAATCAATCGGTCAAAGGCGCTGGGCGACACCCGAAAAGGTAAAATGTGGCCGTTGCTCAAAGTACTTATCGCCACCGGAAAAGCCTTTAGATTGGCCCTTTGGAGCATGTTGATGAGCACGAGATTGAGGTCGGTGGGTGTTCCCTTTTTCTTTTTGGTGATATTTTCCAGCGTTTCACTCATCCAAATCATATCGAAATTGCCGGATTGGTAGTTATTGCCTACAAACTCATAGAGGGCCGCTATTTTTTCATTGGTGGTCGCTTTTCCGGCAATGGTGGCAGCCGTTTCTGCTGCCGTGTATTTGGTAGAACCCATCGGATCTTCGTAGACATCCTCCAGCAGTTCCTTGCCAAGATTTTCCCACGTATCATTTCGTTCTTTCGGGGGTCCATTGACCAATTTATAGCCATAGGAACTTCCGGTAGGTTCTAGTCGGGCCTTGTAGATGGTTCGAATGTCAAAATTGATCTGAGAACAGTAATCATGCACCGCGGTTACAAATGGCTCCGGTTTGAGGGCCGGGATATTTTCCTGAATGAAATGCATCTCATGGCAGACATAAGAGAGGCCATTGGCACTGTTGTTTCTGTCTTCTTCCTGGGCCAAGGAAAAAGGCACTTCGCCTTGTGCTACCTTGCTGAACTCAATAAATGATGGAACCGATGCTTTGTATTCACTCCAAATTTTTGGGATTTTCACATCCTGAAACACCCAGTCCGGCACATCAAAGTCCATGTTCGTACGCGTGTACTGGAATTCAACAATGGTCCCTTCTCTGACGGCCGGGATGGTCATTTTTTTCAACCGCCGATACCGCGTCAGTTTTTCGTCAAATACATTGTCCTTGTCTAATTTTGTTTCCACGAGCATTCCGTTTTCGAGGTTATAACTCGATGCCCGGAGGTCCGTAATTTTTTCGTCTTTAAAATAGGGAACCACAACATCTGCCAAATAATAGGCTTCTTTGTTGAATATTTTAATGCGTACGTGGTGCTCCATTTCAAAAAGAAAACCTTGTTGCTCATTGTACCGGTTCGTTAATTCGGCTTTGTCGAACAGCACAACAGCCGGGGCTCCCGGATCAGGGGCATAAAATTTCATCGCCGTCTCTTCCTCTGATATTTTGCCAAATTTGGCTTTTAGTCTCTTTTCCTGGGCGAATACGGCAGCGCTACAAAGCAGAACGCACAGCATTGGAATTAATCTATTTTTCATCATGTCGGTTATTGAGTGTCTGTACTATAATACCTATAAAAAAACCTCCGACGCGAAAACGTCGGAGGTTCGGAATGAATATGAATCCAAAATTAAACCCTCCTAAGAAAGTTTAACGTTAACTGCATTCATGCCTTTTTTACCACGTGCGGTGTCAAAAGTGACAGTGTCGCCTTCGCGGATTTCGTCAACCAAGCCACTGACGTGGACAAAAATTTCCTCTTTGGAAGAGGAGTCAACGATAAAACCAAAGCCTTTGGTGGAGTTGAAAAATTTTACTGTTCCGGTATTCATTGTAAAAAAAGAAAAATTGTTATCTGGCAATGCGCCAATACAAAGGTACGCTGTTTTTTCAAAAAAAAAAACTGTAGCTTTATTTTGAAAAAAAATAACATTTTGTCCAAAATGAGCAAGAGCCTTCCATCGCCGTGTATTTGTGTTTTTGAAGGCCTACGATCGCTGAATTATCCGTATTCACCCAATCATTGAAACAAGGCAACTACTGAGATCGTCCGTCACTACAAGTTTTTTTATGCTATTCAACGGATTATTTTATTGAAAACCGGAACACTTGCTCCAAAAAAAAGTGATTTTTGCCCCCTATATGAGCAACCCCGTCCATATTTTTATCTCATACGATGCTGCCGACAAACGCAGTGCCCTCGATCTACAGCGTCAAGTTGGCTTGGCCATGCAGCCCCGGGATACTATTTTTTGGAATAGAGAACAGGTGCCCCCGGAAGATTTTCGGGTACAAGCCCTTGCATTCCTGGAAAAAACGGACCTTTTTGTGGCCGTACTTTCCATGAACTATGAAGACACCCCCGATGTGCGCTGGGAAATGACCAGCGCCCTAGCTCTGCAAGACAACAGACCCCACCTACAAATACTCACCGTTTTAGCGCGAGAAACGGTGGTTCCTGATCCACTTCGCTTTTGTCAAACAGCCCTTCCTACCCCTGAGACCCTCGAAAAAAATCCTGCTTTTCGGGATCAACAACTCTGGCGCTCGGCAGCAGCAGCCGTCGCCATGCTGGCAGCAGCCCCCATCGGCAATAACACCCCCATTGGTGAAATTGTGCTGCCCATCACCATAGAGGCGCTACGAGAGCGCCTACTGGCGCAATCAGACCGTATCAACCACTCGCCCCTTTTATCACTGCTGAAACGCATCATCAAAGACGTGCCGGTCAAACGCGCGGTTCTCGACATAGAAGAAGCCTTCAGGCAACTGGCAGAACAAACCAGACTTTCACAGGTAACCATTCAGTCGTTGGAAGTGCTGTCAAAACCTATTCTCTTAGATTTACAGTACCTGCTCGAAAGACTGGAGGAGTCCCAACTGGTGCCGGTATGGCGCTCGGTTTTTATTCGAGATTATTACCACTTTACCCCTGACAGCCGTGACGAAAGCTCCGTTCCACCCTTTTTTGTTCCCTCAGACGAAATTGCCCCCCCGGAATCACTCCTCCAAGCAGTGGATGGGCATGAACAGACCGCAGGCGAAACCATCGTATCGCTTTCTTTTGAACAAAAGAATGAATTCCGCCGCAGTCTGCTCCTCGCAAAAGATGCTCTGGCCGTAAAGAATCCCGCACAAGCGTACGCCCACTGCGACCATGCGCGACAAAAAATTGACCCGCAATCGGCACAGTTGTACGAGTACCTGCTGATGACGTTTATTCAGAAGGAAACACCCTCGCGGATCATGAAAGAGGCCACAAATGGCAATGACCGCTTGTTACAACACGTCTTGTTGTTTGCCAGCCGACTTCGGGAATACCAAAACGCGGGAAAATGCCCCTCCAGTACGGCCCTCCACAACCTGTCCGTGGCCGCTGAATGCCTCTCCGATGCCGCCCTGCGAACGTACTTTCACCTACCCAACGACCCCATTCGACATACCGGAAAACACGCCGAAGAGGTGCCCGACAACAGATCTTTGATACGCTCGTTGCTGGGCTATACACTGCAAGTGGGCCAGTGGGTATATCCCGCTGAAGAGCTGCTGGAGGCCGCCGTCATCGAAAATTGCGGCGGCGGCAAATGCCACTGGGTACAACGGGTAGAAGTCGTGGAACAACATTTTCAATTTGTTCCGGAAAGCCCGATTGATTTGATCGGAGAAATACAAGAATTACTCACCATGCTCCAAAGCATGGAAAACAACGACCCCAACAAAATTGTCAAAGGCCGTGTGCTCCTCCGGGAAGATTTATTCTTCAGTCTGTTGGCAAAACGACAAACACTCCGGAATCAATTGGCCGAGGATGCAAAACGACACAGACCATACACCGATGTGCGAAGGTCTGTCATCCGATTTACCCACGCTTGTCTGCTCGGTGCGCATGTCTTTGGCGATGAAGACTCCCGTGGAAAAGGCCATTCCTTCTTGCGCCTGGCCCTGGAATACCTCCTTCCAGGGCTACTCAATATACCGCCCGTGGTAGGGGCGGCAGCCCTGCCTTGGTTTACTTTGAATGAAAACGGTCGGGCAACCGCCCATCCGGACTGCGCAGACTACGCTTTTGATGTAACCGGAATAGTCGAAAAAATTGTGTTAGACCTGGCCGGTACCGCCGGCTGGAGCCATGTGAAGCCCAATATTCAAGAAAGTGTTTACCTGCAATACGTTGGCGATACCGTGGTACTATACGAAAAAGTAAGGGCCGGGCTGGCGCCAACCGATATCCGCAAAATGGACTCCTTGGACGCACGCAGGATGCTCATTGATTGCATCCTGCGGTGGGAAGTTGCCTTCCGGGCCGATCCGGTACGCGGTGTTCCAATGCTGGAAAAAGCTATCTTGGAAATTACCGGAGACGGCTTACTGACGTGGCTCCAACACGGCCCCCATTCGCTGGTGGCCCATCCCGAAAGTTTGGCCCTCGGCTTTGATGCCCCCCTTGTATTAAAAAAAATACACCACCTGCTCCTGTCTGTCCAACCAAGCGCAGACACCCTCACAGAAACCTTTTTAAGTGGTCGTATTGCCACCAACCTGTTCGAAAAAAACATAAGACCCACCTACCAAGCCTACCGAAAAGGGGATGAAAGCCAGCGTGCCAACATTGCCTTATGCTTATCGGAAACACTTCGAAACTATCAATTACACCCCGATACCTCCTACCTTCATTTCGTGTGGCAAGAACTCACCGAAGAAGTGAAATTGCCTTGGATCGATGTCGGCACCGATGGCCAAGCCGTGGTTTACAAGTCCACCACAGATTTCAACCCCTTGGTGGTGGTACGGGAAATCAACACCACAGACCCAAGTGTATTTCGTATGCTGCACGTTCGTACGCGTATTGCAGACCTTCGATACGCCGAGCAAGTACGCCGCTATTTTCATGAAATCAGCGAGTTTATCCACGAAAACAGACAGACAGAACGCCAAATTGCCATTGAAATTATTCGAAAATCAAAGTGCATTTTCCGGTACTACCCCAAAGAAGAATACCTCCAACTGGCTTGGGACGAACTACACGGGAAGCCCGGCAAGCATCGTATTCGCTGGAATACTCGTTTCCTAGGCATCGTTCCCACCAACAGCGACCACTACGAAAACCAATTTTTTAATTTTAATTACAAATACGAGCGCTTCGAACTCCGTCGCCTGCTCGACAATCAATTCACAGAAATGCAACGCGTCCTGTCCAGCCTTTCCTAGGGACGCCTCGCGCTGAAAAAACAATTATCATGACCAACATCACCACTATTATCTTCGACCTCGGCGGCGTCCTCATAGACTGGAATCCCGAGTATGTTTTCAAGGATGTTATCCCGGATGCCGAACGCAGGGAGTACTTTTTCCAAAACATCTGTACCCATGACTGGAATGTGGAACAGGATGCCGGCCGAAGGCTTTCCGTGGCCACCGAAATGCTGGTGCAAGAACACCCTGCATGGGAAGCAGAAATCCGCGACTATTATGGGCGCTGGGAAGAAATGCTGGGCGGGCCCATCCCCGAAACAGTCGAGCTACTCCGCACCTTGCGCGACAAGGGACAACACCGCCTGTTGGCGCTGACCAACTGGAGCAATGAGACCTTCCCGGTGGCCCTGGAACGCTACGACTTTCTACACTGGTTTGAAGGAATTGTCGTCTCCGGCGACGAAGGTACCCGAAAGCCATTCCCAGACATCTATCAGATTTTATTGGACCGATACCAAGTAAATCCGGAAGAGGCTGTTTTTATTGATGACAGCCACAATAATGTCCTAGGCGCAGAAGCCCTGCAAATCAAGGGAATTCATTTCCTAAGTCCTACCCAACTGCGGGATACCCTCTTGGAATGGCGCGTTTTGGAAACTCCGTCCGAAGTATGATGCCCCGGGCGCCAATGATCGGAACATCCACCCACCACAACAGGTGGGTGGCCCTCGATTACTGGCGCGGTTTGATGGCCCTTGCGGTCATGGCTTTTCACTTTGATAAATGGACAACAGGCGTTTGGGACGGTTCAACGGCTCAAGGCAAACTGGGTGTCTATGCGGTGTCTATCTTTTTTATGCTGAGTGGTATGGCGTTGACTGAAACCTACCAAAAAAAGTTGCAGCCCCACTGGCAATCGCTGTTTTCTTACGTGCTACGACGTGTCTTTCGGATCTTCCCATTGTTGTGGGCAGCAACCGGCCTCACGCTGCTGTTGGACGAAATACGCAGGTCTCCCCGTGACATACTACTAAACTTGAGCGGGTTATTCGGTTTTATTGACCCCTCGAAAGACATTGCAACGGGCGCTTGGTCTATTGGTTGCGAACTGGTTTTTTACGCTTTATTTCCGATTTTAGTGCTGATGCATCGGAAAAAACGTTGGTTCATCCACGCCTGCGTAATACTAATGGCATTTATTGGCATGACAAGGGCCTTTGGAGGGCCTTTTGCAATTCAGGGGGAGTCACAATCGCTTTGGTGGTCCTACTATGTGCAAGTACCCAACCACGCCTTTTTTTTTGTAACAGGCATGTCCTTGGCCATACACAGAAATTGGCTGCAACAAGTGCCTCGGCGTATCTGGTGGTTTTTGCTGATCGGCGGTGCGGCGGTATTTCTATGGGTCCCGGTCGGGGTCAATCCCGTGGGTTTGGTCCGTGGCTGGCCGCGCATGGCTCTTTCTGCTCTGGCAGTACTGGTTACAACGGCTTGGAGCTTCGGCATTGGCACCTTGCAAGATATACCACACAAATTACTTGCTTGGCTCGGGTCCATATCCTATTCCATATACCTGTTGCACCCCTTGGTCTATCGGGCAACGAAAGCCTGTTTTACAAGATTTTCCGATTTTCCGCCCAACCTACTGCTCCCCATCGCGTGTGCTGCAACACTTTTGGCGGGCCATGCTGTGTACTATTTTTTTGAAAAACCCATCATGCTGGCGCTGCGTCCAATCAATCGTGCCAACGCATGGACACCAACAGGACAACAATAAAAGTACTCAATACTGTTCGGAATCGTTCGGAAAATCCTTGTCTTTGACATCCGCAATATAGCGTTGTGTGGCATCTGTCATGGCGTCAAAAAGTTCTGCATACCGGCGTAAAAAACGCGGTTTAAAATCTTTGGTGATACCAAACATATCATGCGTCACCAGTACTTGGCCATCGGCATGCTTTCCAGCGCCAATACCAATGGTGGGAATGGCAATGGACTCTGACACCTCCTTGGTAAGTTGGGCAGGTATCTTTTCCAAAACCAGCGCAAAACACCCTATATGTTCGAGCAACCGCGCATCCTCCCGCAATTTTTGAGCTTCCAGTTCCTCTTTGGCCCGTACCGTGTAGGTACCAAACTTGTAAATACTCTGCGGCGTAAGCCCGAGGTGGCCCATCACCGGAATACCGGCCAAAAGAATGCGTTTGATACAGTCTTCCACTTCGGCACCACCCTCCAGTTTGACGGCATGGGCACCCGACTCTTTCATGATGCGAATAGCACTCGACAGGGCAATTTCTGAGTTGGACTGGTATGATCCAAAGGGCATATCCACCACTACCATGGCACGGTGCACTGCCCTTACCACCGATTGAGCGTGGTAAATCATTTGATCCAACGTGATGGGCAACGTCGTTTCGTGGCCCGCCATAACATTCGAGGCAGAGTCGCCTACCAAGAGAATGTCTATGCCCGCTTCATCGAGAATGCGCGCCATGGAAAAATCGTACGCCGTGAGCATAGCGATTTTTTCCCCACGGTCTTTCATCGCCTGAATGACATGTGTTGTAACACGTTTGATTTCTCCCGTTGCTTTTGACATAGTCTGGTATTTTAATGGATCGAAAATACAGTTGAAGGGCGAAAGGTAGGCCCATAAAAGAAAAAAACTGCACCTAATGTAGGGCAGTTTTTTTAAACAAATTATCATCGCATGACTATTGTTGTAATAATTAGGTCTAATTTCAGGTAAGCAAGCCCTCAAAGTGACATTAAAGGACTTGCTCTCTCACCTAAAATTGTATAATCCCATGAACTTATCTCAGACGATGATGCTTTCATTACCGCCGTTCATGGTGCAAAAGTGGTGTATTAACCTGAATAATACTACGATTTTTTTTCAAGATCAAAAATTAAATAATAAATATATTTATTATTTTTAAAATATTTTTATCGTTGAATTTAAATAGATTAAATGTTAAAAACAGATAAAAACAGATACTTTATTGTGCATAATTATGTATAATATTTTTTTTATTATTTTAAAATTTGTAGGCGATTTGCCAAAATAATGTTGTCGTACCATCCTGGTCCTGGCACGTTTAGCAATTATATTGTTACAGCCGTTTATAGCGGCTATTGGCGGCTGGGCACACCAAAAACGGCAACAGTACCGAGGTACCGTTGCCGTCCATATAATTTTGACATGTGATAACGAAACTGGCATACACCCACGATCCGGTCCTTGACGGGTACTGTACAGGCTTTTCACCTACGCAGGCCCCCGGTTTGACGCGGAGATACGCGCTAAATCCTGAATTTCAGGGCTTGGGTAAGCGGGTGTATTTGCAAAGAGTCAATGGTTTTTTGAGAGATCTGAATGTTGGTCAGTCGGAACTCATTTTTGGCAGAAAACACACCCAATCCATTCGTGACATTGGTGTACGTTGGGTACACTTCTGCGCCGGTGAGGCCGGAATTGGCGGAAGCGGTGACGTTGTATTCTTTTATTTCTTTACCACCACCCTCTAGGAGAATGGAGCATTTTTCGAAATAGCGGAAATTGGTGGTGGGTGGCAAGCTTTCAGAGAGGAAGCGGAAAAACTGAGCCCCCGGCAATTCGGTTGTACCCTTATAAACACCTGCTCCAACCTGTGTAGCGGATCTTTCCACGTTGTTTGCCCCTTTCCATACGAGGGTGTCTCGGCGTAAAGTAGTGCCATCCGGGGCTTCTTCGCGGTATGGCAGTATCAAGTTAACGTTGAAATAGACCCCATATTCGTCGGTACGCCAATCCACGGTCGTGGTTTCGCTGTACGTAAAGGTCATTTTTCGAACGATGTTGGTGGGGTCTGGGTTGGTGATGGTAAAATCCTTTGGGATTGTTGTTTCAGCCGTGATGTTCGGCTTTCCATCTGCCCGTTCGACGACGAGCCTGTACAGGCCACCCGGCGCCAATGCACTCCCTTTGAACTTATAAAGCCAATTGGGGCTTGTTGCAAAGGTACCTGTTTCACGAATATGGCCTTCGAGGTTGCCATCAACCCGAGCCAAAGGCACTCTATAGGTGGTACCGGGGCGCTCCAGCCAAACGGCAATAGCGCTCTCCGGGTAATACAAGGAATCCGCGATTTTGGCAATAACGTCTGCGCTGGTACTGGGGTCCAGAAAAGCTTTCTCGATCCGAATGTAATGGGCTGTGTCACGGGGAGAAAGCACGCCGTACACAATAGGTACCTCTTTCCACGGAGCAGTCACTTCAAAATCATTGGAACAGGAAGACAAAACAGTACCAATCAAAAGGATATAAAGTAGATTTTTCATTTTTTTCTTTTAATGTAACTGGTTGGGTGGTTGCCTCTGAGACAAAAAAACGGGCTTTTTTGGGCCAGACAGCGTGCCCCCTAACCAGTTACTTATTAATTACGAACGCAAAAATAAGCTATTGGATACATTCCTCACGGTAAAAAAACAAGAACGTCTTTGGTTGGCGAAGTCCGTTGTGTAACGGAGCCCTTTCCGGGTTAAAACGGTCTCTAACGTATGCGGTGGGGATATAGTGCCCAATTGGTTGAAATCCTAACAACTTTGAATGCTTACAAGGCGTTAACAACCCAAATCATCAAAATTTTATTTTGGAAGATAAAAAGTTGATCATATTCATTGTTTTACACCAAAGTGGTGTAATTTTGCGCGGCTTTTATAGAAAAAAGTGTCCTGATCTGCCTATAATTTCGGCCAAATCGGAAAAAAGGACATAAACAACCAAACATCATTTCGTTTTATGGCTAATATCGGTCGTATCAAACAAATCATCGGCGCTGTTGTAGACGTTGACTTCAGTGGACCTGACAGCGAACTACCCGAAATTCTCAGCGCTTTGGAACTCACCCGCCCTGACGGTTCATCGCTTGTACTTGAAGTACAGCGTCACCTCGGTGAAGACGGCGTTCGCACCATTGCCATGGACTCTACAGACGGCCTTATGCGCGGGATGGAGTGTGTGGACACTGGCTCTCCCATTGCTATGCCTGTTGGTGAAGCTGTACGGGGTCGCCTTTTCAACGTAGTAGGCGAAGCCATTGACGGCATCGGCAAGGTTGAAAAAGGTAAAGATGCGTACGTGATACACCGCAAGCCGCCAGCGTATGAAGATCTTTCTACCGAGCGTGAAATCCTCTACACCGGTATCAAGGTTATTGACCTGATTGAGCCTTACGCAAAAGGGGGTAAAATTGGTCTCTTCGGTGGTGCCGGTGTCGGCAAAACTGTACTGATCATGGAACTCATCAACAACATCGCCAAAGCATACGATGGTATGTCGGTTTTTGCAGGTGTGGGTGAGCGTACCCGTGAAGGCAATGACCTGCTGCGGGAGATGATTGAGTCTAACGTTATCCGTTATGGTGACGAGTTCAAACATTCCATGGAAGAAGGCGGCTGGGATTTGTCTAAAGTTGACAAAAAAGAGCTCGAAAAATCTCAGGCAACCCTTGTGTTCGGTCAGATGAACGAACCCCCCGGCGCCCGCGCCCGTGTGGCTCTCTCCGGCCTTACCATGGCGGAATATTTCCGCGATGGTGATCTCAAAGATCCTGCCGGCGGACGAGACATCCTGTTCTTCGTGGACAATATTTTCCGTTTTACCCAAGCAGGATCTGAAGTTTCGGCGCTCTTGGGCCGTATGCCTTCTGCCGTGGGTTACCAGCCTACCCTGGCAACAGAAATGGGCCTGATGCAAGAACGAATCACGTCCACCAAACGCGGTTCCATCACATCCGTTCAGGCGGTGTATGTACCTGCGGATGACCTTACCGACCCGGCTCCGGCCACTACTTTCGCCCACTTGGATGCCACTACGGTATTGAGCCGTAAGATCGCTTCCCTCGGTATTTACCCGGCTGTTGATCCGCTCGACTCTACTTCCCGAATCTTGGATCCAAAAATCATCGGTGACGAACACTACAGCTGTGCTCAGCGCGTGAAAATGATCCTGCAGCGCTACAACGAACTGCAAGACATCATCGCCATCCTCGGTATGGAAGAACTTTCCGACGAAGACAAACTTGTTGTGGGACGGGCCCGCAGGGTGCAGCGTTTCCTGTCACAACCTTTCCACGTGGCAGAACAGTTCACCGGCCTCAAAGGCGTTTTGGTGCCCATTGATGAAACCATCCGTGGCTTCAACATGATCATGGACGGCGAAATGGATGAATATCCTGAAGCTGCCTTCAACTTGGTCGGTACCATTGATGATGCGATCGCAAAAGGCAAGAAAATGCTTGCCGAAGCCGCTTCCAACTAAATCTTACATGTGCGTTGTGCGGCATGGATGCTTATCCAGCACGCACAACGCACAACAATACAACCTTAGGCATCATGAATCTAGTAGTCCTCTCTCCTGAAAAAGAAATCTTCTCCGGTCAAGTTACGTCCGTGCAAGTACCCGGTTCAGACGGCAGTTTCCAGATGCTAGACGGCCACGTAGCCATCGTTGCTTCTCTGCAAAAAGGTCCGGTTAACGTGCTCAAAAGCAATGGCGAAAAGTTGTCTTTCGAGGTGACCGGCGGATTTGTAGAGTGCCTCAACAACGAGGTGTCACTGCTGGTCTCTGGTACCATCGGATAGTTTTTTTGCACTTACGTTGCTCAATGAGTCATCCGGTTGTCGGGTGACTCATTTTTTTATCAAACAAAACCGACGCGGTCAACCCAAACCCAATAACCCCCAAATACCCGATAATACCAGTATCACCCCGGAAATAATGCCGGCATTGTGCTCCAACGCGTGCCAGTTGGACCGGGAAAGACCGCGCCACACCAGCCATACCCAGACGGCCATACCACCCACCGTGGTCAGAAAATAGAGGCTACTCAAAGCGATAACAACCTGGTAACCCATCGTGCCTGCCACTAAGAAAAAAGCGCCTATCTCCAAACAAGGCGATAAAAACATGGCCAAGGCCAAAGCCCAAATAAGTTGCCGCTCCGGCAACTCGCCCTCAATCTGTCCGTGTAAATGAAAATGCCGGTGATAATAATGCCGCCAGATAAAGACCAAACCCAATAGAATCAACATCGTCGGTGCCGCAATTCTGGTGAAAAGTTCCACCCACTCAGCCAACCGCCAGCCCACCACACTCAATACCAACCCAATGATGATGGTGCTGAGTGCATGCGCACTCCCTGCCAATACCGTGATACGCACGGTTTTACCCGCCGTCCAGGCAGATTTTCGACCGATGGCCACAATCGGAAGCCAGTGATTGGGAATGGTGGCGTGGAGTACACTGATGCTAAGGCTCGCAAGAAGGAGTTCGTACATGAATCGGGCGTTGGGCACAAAAGTATTCACCGAAAGCGGTATTTTTTAATAAACAAGGTGCTTAACTACTTCGATGGTCACATCTAAGACAAAAAATAGGCGTTTTTGGCCCCTACAGCGCGCCACCGAAGTAGTTGTAGTCATTTAAGGGTAAATAAAGTACAATTTACACATTGTTTTTGAGCCCTTGAATACTAAAAATGTAATTTTGCCGCTTCAGAATCGGGATGGATGTGTACGCTAAAAATAACAGCACCCAACACCATGGAAAAAATAACAGAATCAGCGTCTCATTACCGCCACTTAGAGAAAATGGGCGTTCATGACATCCTCAGTGCTATCAACACGGAAGATCAAACGGTACCAATGGCCGTTTCAAAAGCCATTCCAGCCATTGAAACGCTTGTACTGGCTACCGTACCGAAAATGCGTGAAGGTGGCCGGTTGTTCTACATCGGCGCCGGTACCAGTGGCCGCCTGGGAGTGCTCGACGCTTCAGAAATACCACCCACCTTTGGCGCACCCCCGGAATGGGTCGTCGGTATCATCGCCGGAGGTGATGAAGCCATTCGAAAGCCCATCGAAGTGGCTGAAGACAGTGAAACGCAGGCCTGGAAAGACTTGAGGGCCCGGCAAATTGGCCCACAGGATACGGTAGTGGGCATCGCCGCCTCCGGTACCACCCCTTATGTGGTCAATGCCTTGCGTGACTGTCAGTTGAATGGCATCAGCACCGCCTGTATTACCTGCAACCCGGGTGCTCCCCTATTGTCTGTGGCTGATTTCCCCATCTTAGTGGTGGTGGGACCTGAATTCATCACCGGCAGCAGCCGTATGAAAGCAGGGACGGCACAAAAACTAATCCTGAACATGATTTCCACGGCCATTATGATTCAATTGGGGCGGGTTCAAGACAACAAAATGGTGGATATGCAACTCACCAACGCCAAGTTGGTGGATCGAGGGGTCAAAATGGTCATGCAAGACACGGGCCTAGACTATTCGGAAGCCCAACAATTGCTGCACCACTACGGTAGTGTCAGGGCTGCTGTCGAACACCATGAGCACCTTCGTCCATGATCAATGATTCGATCTTTCTGATACGATCAAAAGATTCGGTGAGTATTTTTTCAGACGTTGAATAGCAAATTCTGAGGTGCCCTTCTGAAGCGGATTCAAACCATGCCGCCCCGCCGGGAACCAAGGCCACACGCGCTTTTTGGTGGATAACCTCTACCAATTCAGCAGCATTGAGGTTGGAATGGATAATTTTTGGAAAAACCAGGTACGTAGCATCAGCAGCAACGGTTTCAAAAAACGGCATATCTTCCAAGAATTGTAGGGTAATTTGCCGCATGTCGGAAAGATGTTTCCGAAAGGCGTGAAGCCAATCATCGCAAAGAGTAAGCGCTGCCGTACCGGCAACCTGCGCAATACTGCTCATACCATAGGCGGTTGTAAGATGCTTAGACGCTTGCAGCAAAGACCGATAGGTGGGTTCGTCGGGGCAAATAACATATCCAACACGCAAACCGGCGAGTGCAAAATTCTTAGACAACCCCGAAACAATAAGGCGTTTGGCGTAATACGGCAGTTGGCGGGAAGCGATGCTGGTGGTTGGTCGGTTGAAGTAAATATCAGACCATATTTCGTCAGAAACCACCCACAAATCGTGTTGTGCCGCGAGCAACAAAATTGCACGTAAATGATCCGGAGAGGGTTGTATGCCCAAGGGATTGTTCGGGTTACAAATAAAAATCGCTTTGGTATTGCTGTCTATGGCTGCCGACAGTTGATCCAAGTCAAACTGAGCTGTTGCTGGGTCTATTTCGACCGTTCGAACAGTCGCATCTGCGTTTTCAATGGCTTTTCGGAACAAAAAATCTACCGGATTGGGAATAATGGCATTGTCTCCTTCAGAAAGAATCATGGACGCCGCCGTAAACAAGCCATAAGCGGCGCTGTTGACCGGTAAGATAAAATGAGGGTTGGCATCTACTTGATAAGAACGCTGGTACCAAGCGGCAATGGCTTGTTTGAAAGCAGGCAAGCCATCGGCGGGAGCATAGGAAAAGTAGCCATCGGCACAATAATCGGCTATGGCGCGGGTGATTTCGCCTGCAACAGGGAAATCGGGGTCGGCGGCAGTCAGGGGAATGACATCTTGCGCAAGGGTGGCCCAGCGATAATTGAAGGCCTTTTGCCGGAGTGCATCCAAGTTGACCTGATCATTTGAAAAAAGGCTCATATTTACTGAAAGGTACTGTTAGGCGAAGGCGTTTTCTACCACTGCCAAGGGAAGTTTTATCGTACACTTGGGTGCAGTATTGAGGAACTCCCGTAAAAGAATATCCCCTTCATCAATGTAGTATTGAATGGTTTTTTTTCGAAGGTTGTAGTATTGGGAAAATAAGTCGTCGAGGGTCTGACCCGACTCTTGTTGGGACAACAGCGACACCAATAGAGCAGCATCCTCCAATGCGGAATTAGCGCCTTGGCTGGTAAGGGCCAGCAGAGGGTGCGCTGCGTCACCTGCCAGTACCAGCGTGTCTTGGTGAAAAGTGGGTAGCAAATCCATACGGTGCGATTTCCACAAAAAGACCTCGTTAAAATCGGATGCTGCAACAAGACGACGAAAAACATCCGGGTAAGACACTACTATTTTCGCCACATATTGCGCTATCGTATCCGGCAGGGTATCCGGCAGGGGGTGCTTTTGACCGTTGAACTGTAAAAACCAGATATATTTCCCATTGCCCAGAGGAATCAAGCCCATGTACGTCCCTTGTTCACCATCCACCACTTTCACAAATTCATCCTGTTTTACGTCAAGATCAGCGATCTCAACACAGCAGACGAGCTCTTGCTCTTGCGTTTTTTCATACCGGGGTTGGTTAAAAAGTTGGGCTCTGATGTTGGACGCAATACCATCCACTCCAAAATATACATCAGAAACGACTTCAGAGCCATCCTCAAATTTTATAGACTGGATTTTATTACGGTCATCCAGCGCCACTGCTGAAACATTTTTTTCAAAAAGGATCTGTTCTTCTCGGATACCGTTTGTAAAAATTTCCATGAACGACTCTCGGGTAAAAGCAATACAATGGTTGAGTGGTTTGGAATAAATCAATGATCCGTCGGGGCGCACCGACTTGAAAAAATTCATGACATTGCCTTTTTTAAAGACCTCATTTTTATACCCCAAGGCCTTCATGGCCTCCACGCCATTTTCGAGGAGTAAAAATCCAATTCCTTTGTCACTTTGCGCTTTTTTACGTTCGTAAATGGTTGCATCTAACCCGCATTGCTCAAAACCTGCGGCCAAATAGGAGCCACAAACCCCACCCCCAAGGATGGCGGCCCGTTCCACCGAAAAGTGGCCCTTTTCTATCCGGTAAGGCGTGTCATTGTACACCCAATAATCTACCTGTTTATGCTGCTCCCGTATAACATTGCCGGCACGGTAAGCGCTTGAAACAACCTCTTCAATATGGGCGCGTGAACACCCTGAAATTATCTCCAGTTCCTTTATTGTATTTTTTTTATATATTTTTATTAAATTTAATACATCTGTTTGTTGTGTCTTTTTTGCTGCAATACCGGGGCTCAATTTTGCAATAATCCCTTCCCAATCAGCGTAAAGCGCATCGAAACCTACCTCCATGGTGGGGATTTTACCAATACCAAAATGGCCATCCTGATGGACAAAGACCAGCGTTGGAAAATATTCAACTTTCCATTTGTTTTTCTCCGCGATATCTTTTCTAAAATCACCCATGGCAGCCCCGCTTTTATAATCGTCCATAAATTGCTGTAGATCCAGTTTGTGCTGAATGGCCGCGGTAATCAAATGCCTTTCCTCTCCAATGTTTTTGTTTTGGAGAAAGAGCATTTCGCGCAGCGTTCGGAGCAGGTCAAAAGCAAGTGCTTTACCCTGTCTTTTGGCGGCATAATACGCAATTGACGCAGGGTAAGAAGACTTTATGGGGTCTTTCAGCCATATTTCACCGTCCATCTCGACACCGTATTCGATGCTTTGCTGGCGCCACAAACGGGACAGGTACACATCATTGGGCAAGTTGGGGTCAATGTGCCGGAAGTTGTTCCAAGAGGGCATTAAGCCACCCATTTTACAGTCCAATTCCAACATCGAGCCATACTCGAGCAGGAGTTTTTCGAGGTAGGGCTCTGTGAGCCAACACGTAGAGCAGACAG
>JBIPOY010000521.1:0-2605 GCA_044378705.1 Saprospiraceae bacterium | reverse complement strand
CATTGTTTTTCGGGTCGAATCCAGGCCGTAATAAGCCATTGCCTCTGCGCGTTTTCCCTCCAAATGGAGGATATCAGCCCGCACGGGATTGCCGGTAAAACGTATTTTTTGGTTGTCAAAAAATTGCTCCATGTGGTCATAAGCGACACATACAGCATGGGCTTTTTTACCTAGAATTTTATTGGTAACCCCTGCGAAGGAATTTTGCTCTTGTATCAGCGTGGGAATACCCGCGCGTTGTGCCGCACGCATTACAGGTCCACTGGCATACCCACCCGTTCCGATGACCACATTGGGCTTAAAATCGTCCACAATACGCCTTGCTTTGCGCAAACTAGAGAGCAATTTGAAGGGGAATGCAAGGTTTTTCAGGCTGAAACTGCGCTGAAAGCCTGCAATATTTAAACCCACAATATCGTAACCTGCTTTTGGCACGCGCTCCATTTCCATACGCCCCTCAGCCCCGACAAACAGCAATTCTGCATCAGGCCTCAAATGTTTGATGGCATCTGCAATGGCGATGGCAGGAAAGACATGTCCTCCTGTTCCGCCACCTGTTATCAGTATTTTTATTTTATTTTTCATAATATCACCAGTTTTTATATGGCGAAAAAAGATTTTTTACAGTATTTACTCTAAAGATTCAATATACTTGCTGACGCTCAGGATAATGCCCAGCGAGACACACGTGAACAGCAAACTGGTGCCTCCCATCGAGATAAGCGGCAAGGTAAGTCCTGTCGCAGGCACCAAATTGACATTGACGGCAATATTGGCCAACGCTTGAACGGTAAGCAACAAACTTAACCCAATGGCTAGGAATGCCCCGAATGCTTTTGGACTACGGGTTACAAGTTTTACATTGCGTAGGAAGAGCAACACATAAAGGGCTAAGACAACCGTGGCGCCCACCAGTCCATACTCTTCACAAATAATGGCGTAAATAAAATCTGCTTGCGCGTAAGGTAAAAAATTTCGAATCAGGCTATTACCAGGGCCTTTTCCAATGATGCCACCTTTTGCGATGGCTATTTTTGCTTGTTGTACTTGGTACCCTCCATCTTCTGCGTTTGAATATTCGTTGAGTCGGGATATCCAGGTATCAACCCTGACAAGGCCAACCTCAGGATACAGCTTTCCAATGGCAATCAAACCGGCTAACACCACAACCCCTAAAACACCGAGTAGGAAGATATATTTCCAACTCACCCTTCCAATGAACATCAGCATGATACAAGTAGCGAACAACACGGCTGCCGTACTCAGGTTTGCCGGTGCAATAAGGCCACAGACGATGAGTACAGGCACCAAAATAGGCATAAAAGCGTCTTTGAAGCTGGTGATATACTCCTGTTTCCGGGTTAATTCTCGGGCTATATAAATGATGAGCGCAATTTTAGCGAATTCAGAGGGTTGGAAACTAAAGCCCGCCAAGCTGATCCAGCGACTGGCATCGTTGATGTTGCGGCCAAAAGCCAAGGTGAACATCAACAAAGGAATGGCCAGCAATATCATGATGGGTGCAAACCGTTGATATTGACGGTAGTGCAAGAGGTGGCACAGGTAAATAATAACAAAACCGAACGCCATCAACACCATGTGTTTCACCAGAAAAATAGTCGTATTGCCTCCTCGGGAGCGCCAGGCCTCCCAGCCGGAAGCGGAATAAACTGCCAGAATACTGAATAGGCTCAGCACGGCGATGATCATCCAAATGGTACGATCGCCTTTTAATTCTGCTGCTATTCGATTGCCGAGTGACATTATTGTTCAGTGGTTGGTTGCGTGACGTTGTGTTGTGGGTACGAGCGTGCCAGTACCGCTTCTCGGAACTGCTCGCCTCGGTCTTCATAATTTTTAAATAAATCAAAACTGGCGCAAGCGGGGCTCAACAGTACGGTATCTCCTTGGTTGGCAAGTTTTGCCGCTTCTTGCACGGCCTCCTGCGCACTTCGGGTTTCAACGATGGGCTTCTGCAAATCGCCAAAAACACGAATGATCTTAGTATTGTCTATGCCTATACAAACTATGGCAGACACCTGTTTTTTTACCAATGGGATTAGAGGCGAATAATCGTTGCCTTTGTCCTGCCCGCCCACAATCCAAACTGTTGGCGCGTCCATTGCTTGGAGCGCGTAAAACACGGAATCTACGTTGGTGGCTTTCGAGTCGTTGATCCACGTCACGCCTGATGTGACGGCAACTGTTTCGAGGCGATGCCGGGGCGTAACAAAAGTTTGCAGCCCTTCCTGAATGTTCGAAGGTTGGGCGCCGAGCAGGATACACGTACGAATGGCACAAGCAGCATTGAACATATTGTGTGGCCCCCGAAGTGCAGACTTTGACATATCAAAATCATGTTTCCCGACTTTTATTTGTCCATTTTTACAGAATCCTTTTTTGATAGCGATCCTGCTTCCACGAACGGAGAGCAGACTGTTCTGATCATCTGACGGCAGTACACGGTAACAAGATTCGATTTCCTTTAAAACCACCGGATCAAAGCCATTGTAAATAAATTTATCACCACGTTGCTGATTCATGGTGACCCGAAACTTTGACCGCGCATAATTTTCAAGTGCCCCATCATAGCGATCAAGGTGAT
>JBIPOY010000519.1:0-2612 GCA_044378705.1 Saprospiraceae bacterium | reverse complement strand
TCTGCAAGGGCTTGTTTCATGTAATAGGTGTCAGAATATACGCTCAACATGGGGCAAAGGTACACTTGTATCTGTTTATTTTTGATGCCACAGGCAACCCGGCGTTACAATATTTCGTTTCACAGAAATAAGTGCCGTGCGGGCATAAATTCGGTAATAATGCATGATATTGGTGGATTTAACGGCTATAAATGCCTGTTCGCTGCTGTTTTGTTTTCACAACAATCAAAACAAACCGGTAGCCGTAATCCTGACATACGTTGCTTAATACTCCGAACTGCTTTTGTGTATGAAATGATTTGGTGATAATTCGCCACCTTTGTCTCTATTTTCCTAACCTTATTATTGATTGAGAACTGAAGTGAGACCATTGTTAAGTGGGTTAATGCTCCTCCTAATTTTACTTGTGGGACTATATGTTCCGATGCAATTGCCCTACCGTGCGGAAAGTATTGGTAAGGTGTTACCCGTACAGGAATGGCAATTATTACAGGACCAAACAGGCCGAATTTCTTCAGTTATCCGAGACAACAAAACAGGTGCTGCCCAACAAATCAATGCCTACCAATTTCAACAGGGTGATTTTTCCGGTCTTAGCATCGCACTACCCACCGGCGCTTTTGTCAACCATGGCGATACCATTGTACGCATGTATTCGACCAGTCAGCGCCAAGAAATCCAACAAATAGAAGCCCAACTTGGCTTGTATTCAGCCCAATTAAGGGCTGAAACGACCGGAGACAAAGCACCCATCGTGCAGGAAGCTGAGAACAAATTACATTTTTCGGAGCAAGATCTGACCTTAAAAGAGTCGTTGTATCAGACCAATAAACGCCTAAAAGAAGAGGGCCTGGTAGCAATAACAGACTTTCAGACCTTTGAAAACGACTATAAACTTGCAAAAATACAGGTGGATATTGCCCGAAAAACGCTAGAAACAGTTCGGACAGGCTTGAAAAATGAAAGTGTTGGTATCACCGAAGCCCAACTGCAAGGTCTTCGGGACCGACTCTTGCTGTTACGGCAAAAAGGCCTTTCATTTGTGCTGTGTGCACCGTTTTCTGGTTATATCGTGCCCACGGTTCTACCGGAGGAAATGCTCACCTTACAACGTTCCGATGAATATTTGGTGCATATTCCCATCAAAGTTGAGCAAATGGCATACCTGAACGAATCCTGTATTATCGGTGTCAGAGACGTAAAAACTCAACATCTTTTTCCGGCTAGACTGATGGGAACATTGCCTAAAATTGAAGTGCTAGACAACCGTCAGGTGGCCATTGTACTGGCTCTTGTCGTTCCTGATAGCTCGGGGTTACGGCTCAGTACCGGCATTTCCACGCGTTGCAGCATTGATTTTGGCTCCATCAACCAGCGGGAGTATATCAAACGTGTATTGAATTTCACTTGGTAATATGCGGCAACGATGAAGCATGTTGCGGTAACACTGTGTTCCATTATTTTTTTAAATCACCATCGTCAACACAAAGTGGTTGCGAATGAAGTGTGATTGCAATCAAATCATCAAAATCACTTTCATAACAGTCTAAATGCAAGCTGGGTGCGCTACGAATTTAAATACCTCGTGCCGATTGAACAATATGAAGCGCTCAAAGCAGCGCTATCCCCCTTTATTGTACTCGATAAATTTGCACAAAAACAACCAAAAGGATTATACACCGTGCGCAGTATTTACTTTGACGCACCTGGTTTTGACATGTACCACACCAAGATAGAGGGTGTAGCCCATCGAATGAAGGTACGGCTGCGCGGCTATAATATCGGGGATGACGATTCTATTGTTTTTATGGAAATAAAACGAAAATATGAAGGCCCAATCCTTAAAAACAGATCTGACGCTTCATTTGGACTCGTAAAACAACTGTTTGAAGGCGCTTCATTTGAAGATTGTGCTTCGAGCATACACAACCCGGACAATGCGCGGCGGTTTTTTTACCAAATATTGCGACAAAATCTTCAGCCGGTAGTCAACGTTATTTACGAGCGGGAGCCTTTCTTGGCCAACACTCTTAATATTGACAATGACTTTCGGTGTACCTTCGATATGCACCTACGCAGTATTGCCTATCCAAAAATTACCGCGTTGTACGATGAAGGGAACGAGCGATTTGCCTATCCCGGCTACTTCATCCTGGAAGTAAAATTCAACCAATATTGCCCAAATTGGATAAAACCGATAATAGAGGAGTTTCAACTCCGCAAAGAACCTGCCTCGAAATATGTGGGCGCCATTGACTCCAACCCTTTCATAAACGTAATGCGACGGAACGATATTTTTGCTAAAATGAGGTCGATTTAACCTTCCCGTGGCTCAGCCAATCGTTTTTTCAGACAAACAACGCTACTTTTGCCCTTTTAGCAAAACCTGCGAGCGTTATCGTTGTTTCCCATCCCGAAATGTCAAAAGTAAAGTCAACAATAGCTCCATCCGATTCCAATCGTATTCCATCCCTCATCAGCCCAATGCCGGAAACCATTGGACATCAGGACTGTATTGAGGTAATAGGTGCCCGGGTACACAACCTCAAAAACATTGATGTCCGTATTCCGCGCAACCGACTTGTCGTACTCACCGGCGTGAGTGGATCAGG
>JBIPOY010000520.1:0-2612 GCA_044378705.1 Saprospiraceae bacterium | reverse complement strand
AATAGATGGTATAGATTCAAAAACTGAATCGTTGCTACAAGGGCATGGTATCAATAGCTTCCGTCAATTGTCTGAAACGACCGTAGAAACCCTGAAAGAAATACTCGGGTCGGCCGGGGAGGAAACAGCCAAGCTTGATCCGGGAACCTGGCCATCGCAGGCGAACCTGGCAGCCAACGACGCCATGGATACGTTAAAATCTGTTCAAGGTTTTCTCCACAACGATTCAGAATTGCTGTGAAAATAGTGATCTTCATTACACCCTTTAGGGTGGCAATTTAGAATCAAAATGATCTGTCAACAATAGCCCAATTATTCTCATTTAGAACAGAAATGGGCTTATTTTTGTAGTAAATATCTTCCTACCATGAAAAAGTTCCATATCATCTCTTTTGCTGTTATTGCGGTAGCCATTGGCATCCTGATTTCTGCTAGTAAGGACGTTACGACGTATGCAAATTTTACGCAGGCCTCACAGAGTGGTGACCGGGTAAAGTTGATTGGTCAGCTCGTGAAAGATCGTCCTGTGGAATACAACCCTGAGAAAGACGCTGATTTTCTTTCTTTTTGGTTGCGCGACGACGCCGGGGAAGTACGCTTGGTGGAGCTTCATGCTGCCAAGCCACAAGATTTTGAACGTTCTGAGTCCATTGTGCTTACGGGAGAGATGAGTGGCGATCGGTTTGCTGCTTCCGAGATGCTGTTGAAGTGCCCGTCGAAATACAAGGATCAAGAGATTTATGTACGAGAAAAGGGTTAATTGCTTGTTTTTGGGTTGTTTATCCTTCCTGTAGTCTTCTCGATCATAGGGGAATGTTTCCATGTTTTCGCTTTGGCAAGGCTACTGCTTTGTGTTCCAGCATTGCAAAGGCTTTGATGAGTTTACGTCGTGTTTCGCGTGGGTGGATCACTTCGTCCACGAACCCGCGTGCAGCGGCGCGGTATGGATTGGCAAAGGTTTCTGCGTATTCCCGTTCTTTTTCTAGGAGTTTAGCCGCCGGGTCGTGGGCCGCTTCAATTTCTTTTTTAAAAATAATTTCAGACGCTCCTTTGGCTCCCATCACAGCGATTTCTGCGCAGGGCCACGCAAAATTCATATCGGCACCGATGTGTTTAGAATTCATAACATCGTAAGCGCCTCCGTAGGCTTTTCTGGTAATAACGGTGATGCGCGGAACAGTCGCTTCGGAAAAAGCATACAGTAGTTTTGCCCCATTGGTGATGATGCCATTCCACTCCTGATCTGTTCCCGGTAGAAAGCCCGGCACGTCTTCTAACACGAGGATCGGAATATTAAAACAGTCACAAAATCGTACAAAACGGGCTGCTTTCTTGGAGGCATTGACGTCGAGTACCCCAGCGAGGTACATGGGTTGATTGGCAACAATACCAATACTTCGGCCTGCCAGACGAGCGAAACCCACCACAATATTCTCGGCATAACTTTCTTGTATTTCGAAGAAGGAGTCCGCATCGACGATACCACCGATGACCGTTTTTATGTCGTAAGGTTGTTGGGCATTTTCCGGTATGATGGTAGCAAGCAGCTCCCGGTACTCGTCGCCCAGTACGTAAGGCAAAATGGGGAGTTTATCTTGGCAGTTTTGAGGAATATAGGACAGAAGTTTTATTATTTTCTGGAGGGCATCAATATCATTCGACGCCGTCAGGTGTGTCACACCGGATTTGGTTGCATGGGTACTCGCGCCACCAAGTTCCTCGGAAGTAACCGTTTCGTTGGTCACTGTTTTGACAACATTGGGGCCTGTGACAAACATGTAGGAGCTTCCTTCAACCATCAGTATAAAATCAGTAATAGCAGGGCTGTAGACTGCCCCACCGGCACAGGGGCCCATGACAGCTGATATTTGAGGAATGACGCCACTGGCTTGGACATTGCGGAAGAAAATATCTGCATATCCCCCGAGGGAGTTCACCCCTTCCTGAATCCTAGCGCCACCGGAATCATTGAGGCCAATGAGTGGCGCTCCATTTTTCAGGGCTAAATCCATGAGTTTGCATATTTTTTCAGCGTGTGTTTCGGAAAGAGACCCGCCAAAGACCGTAAAGTCTTGCGCGAAAACATACACCAAACGCCCGGCAACAGTTCCATAGCCAGTGATTACGCCATCGCCGAGGAATTGTTGGTCGCCCATACCGAAATCAGTACTTCGATGGGTCACCAAAGCCCCAATTTCTTCAAAGCTGTCGGGATCTAAAAGAAAATGAACCCGCTCTCGGGCCGTTAATTTTCCTTTTTTATGCTGTATGTCAATTCGGTTTTGCCCGCCGCCCAATTTGGCTTCTGCGCGTTTGGCAGCGAGTATATTTAATTTATGGTCCATTTTTTACTTGTACGGTGATGTAATGACTAAACAATGATGTTCGCATGGGTGCTACAGCACTATTTCGGAACAAAGTTGAGGGAAACAGAATTGATGCAATATCGAAGTCCGGTAGGAGGCGGCCCATCGGAGAACACATGTCCCTGATGACCGCCACAGCGCGCACACTCCACCTCTTCACGGTCCATTCCGTGGCTGGTATCGGTAATGTCGGCGAGACAATCTTCGGAAATAGGCTGCCAAAAAGACGGCCAACCGGTGCCCGAG
>JBIPOY010000518.1:0-2621 GCA_044378705.1 Saprospiraceae bacterium | reverse complement strand
TCATACGCAATGGTTAATATGTTTCAGTTCACCGGATGGCCTACAAAGGCCATCCGGTTTTTTTATGTGCCCGTGGGGTGTGGCGCCATGCCAACGTTGTATTTTTGCCCCATGGCAAAGCAAAAATATTATGTCGTATGGGAGGGACACAAGCCCGGGGTCTATAAAACCTGGGACGAATGTAAAAAGCAGGTGGACGGATTTCCCCAAGCCAAGTACAAGAGCTTTGACAGTGCAGCGGAGGCGGCCCTTGCCTTCAAGGGCAACTATTGGGCTTTTGTGAAAAGTGCAGCAGCGGTGCCAAAGGCGACAGCCGGAAAAATATCCCGGACCAACATCGTCCAAGAAAGCGTGGCGGTGGATGCCGCGTGCAGCGGAAATCCCGGCGACATGGAATACAGAGGGGTGTGGATGGCCGATGGCCGACAGTTGTTTCACGTGGGCCCTCTCCACGATGGCACCAACAACATCGGTGAGTTCCTGGCCATTGTTCACGCACTCGCACTGCTCAAAACCCAGGGCAAACCCAACATGGTCATTTATTCAGATTCTAAAACCGCACAGGGCTGGGTGAAGAAAGGGCATTGCAATACCAAGCTCGAAGCCACCAAACGAAACAGCCCCATCTTTGAGCTGATCGACCGCGCTGAAAAATGGCTCGCTGTCAATAAGGTGACCAACCCCATCGTCAAGTGGGAAACCGAAGACTGGGGAGAGATACCCGCCGACTTCGGACGGAAATAAAACGGCGCACGAGACCACCCACCCCCAACGATGATCGGGTGGGTAGCGTGCACACAGGGCACCCATCCGTTTCCGTACAATATTGATCCAACACCTTGATTGCCGGAAAAGAGCAGCCATTTTCCGAATATTATTTTTGGCATGAAATTTTCATAGATATAGTTGCGAATAGAAAATATTTTTTCATCTTTGCGCATCTGTGTGGTCTATGGCCACTCATATTGCTCATTCAAGGCCAATAAATGCCGTATTTGAGTAAAAACCAACTCCAAACCCGGCGTGTTGAACGAAGTCTCCGGACTTAACGGCTTCTCGCGTGAATTAATTTTCCATTGCTTTCGCCCACCCTACCGTGGGATTGGAGGTGGTGGCTATTGTTTTTTCAATCGATTTTTTATACTCCTACTTTTATAGATCTACCTATGAGAACGTTGTTTTACAAAAGTGCTTTCTCCGTATTGCTGACCGTCGGTGTTGTATTGCAGGCTGCCGCTCAGAGTCCGACCATATTGACTACCACATTAAAGACGGGTACTTCGGCTAACTACAGCCTGACCGATCTCGGCGACGCGCTGCAGGTTGTAGATGGTAGTAACTTTTATATTAAACCAACCGTGACCCCCACCGACAGAACGTGGAATTTTAATGATGCCGGCACCACGTACTGGAGGCCTTCTACGGTTGGTACGTCTGCCATCCCTTTCAATACGGTGATTCGTACCTCCTCGGCAGCTTCTGCCCAGTTGAATACCTCCTCCGGGGGATACGATGGTAAGATCACGGGGTCAACGGCCAATTACTATACATTCAATATTTCGGAGGCCGATGACAGCCCTGCCGGTAAATATCTGGCGGTATTGGAATATGACTTTGTTCCAACACCTACTGTTCTTTTTGTAGGAGATGCTGCAGGGTCATTCAATGCCCGTACCATTTCAATTAGTGTTTCGGCAACCCCTCCAGCAAATGAACATTGGTATGTTCGTTACTCCACCAATTCGGGTTATTCCACTTCGAGCATTGTGGAGGTGAGTTACCCAGGATCGAGTGCTCTGACAGCAACGATCCCAGCCATTTGCCAATCTACTGGCACCATGTACTATTATATTTTCAGCTCCAATTTGACCAAGAGTCAAATTACGACAGCTGCCCAGCTTGGTGAGTTCGTTTACGATTTGGTTACGCTCAAAAAGCAGGCTGCTGGTTATAGTTATACGATCACGGCACACCTACCATTTACAGGCCAGTCCATAACGGAGACCGATGCATCTTGCACGTCGAATGACAGCAAAATACTCAGTGGTGGATCTGCTACGTTGACGGCCTCCGGTACTGGCGGATTACCAATTACTGGGCACAGCTGGGACTACGGTTCTACGGATGCAGCGCCGGTGGTGTTTCCAACGACCACAACTACCTATACCGTCACCATGACGAACTCGTACAATTGTACGACAACGGCAACCACGACCATCACGGTTGTTGCGCCGTCCGCGGTCACCATCACGGAGACGGACGCATCGTGTACCTCGAACGACAGTAAAATACTCAGTGGCGCGAGTGCGACACTAACGGCATCTGGTAGTACCTCCTACGTGTGGTCCACCACGGACGCAACGACGGCTATCACGGTTGGTCCGCTATCCACCACCACCTATACCGTTACGGCAACCGACTCGAATGGTTGTACCAACACCAACACTTCTACGGTGACACTCATAACGGCGCCAACCTCTTCCATTTCTGCCCAGACGAATGTCTTGTGCTCTGGCAACAGCACTGGTGCAGCGACGGTTACGGCATCTGGTGGTACAGTAGGCTACACATATTTGTGGAGCTCAGGGTCTCAAACAACGGCTACTGCGACAGGACTTGCA
>JBIPOY010000517.1:0-2626 GCA_044378705.1 Saprospiraceae bacterium | reverse complement strand
CCTCTTTATTGGAGAAGAGTAACTCAACCGTTCTTTATTAACCATCGAACCCCTTCATTTTGGCAGGCAATTCCTTTGGCACCCTCTTTCGCGTCACCACTTTCGGTGAGTCCCATGGTGTGGCCATTGGCTGTGTGGTGGACGGGTGTCCTGCCGGACTTGAAGTAGATGAGGCTTTTATTCAGCACGAGTTGGACCGCCGTCGGCCTGGACAAAGTCGTATTGTGACCCAGCGCAAAGAAAGTGACACGGTACAGATTTTGGGGGGTGTATTTGAAGGAAAAACGACGGGCAGCCCCATTGCACTGCTCATTCCGAATGAAGATCAGCACCCCCGTGACTATGATCATTTGGCGTATGTGTTCAGGCCGAGCCATGCAGATTATACCTGGCAGCAGAAATATGCGCACCGGGACCACCGCGGGGGTGGGCGCAGCAGTGCACGGGAAACCGCTGCTCGGGTGGCGGCAGGTGCTATTGCCAAACGGCTGCTGCAACTACAGGGAGTTCATATACAAGCTTATGTGAGTCAGGTGGGTGCTGTTGGGCTAACAAAAACGTACCAAGAAATAGACCTTTCCTTTACAGAAACCAATGACGTTCGCTGTCCCGATCCGACGGTTGCTGCTGCCATGATTGATCTTATCACCCGGGTACGCAAAGCAGGGGATACCGTGGGGGGTGTGATTTCCGCGGTGGTAAGGGGCTGTCCACCTGGTCTTGGTCAGCCGGTATTTGACAAACTTAACGCAGACTTGGCAAAGGCCATGCTCAGCATCAATGCGGCCAAAGGTTTTGAGTATGGATCCGGATTTTCCGGGGTTGCGATGCTGGGCTCGCAACACAACGATGTGTTTGCTTATTCCGGCGAACCGGTTGGCGTACGCACCCTCACCAACCATTCAGGAGGTATTCAGGGCGGTATATCCAATGGTATGGACATTTATTTTCGGGTAGCGTTCAAACCGGTGGCAACCCTCATGCGTGATCAGACAAGCATCAATACTGCCGGGGATACAGTGGTGCTCAAGGGGAAAGGGCGCCATGACCCCTGCGTCGTGCCCCGGGCTGTACCCATTGTGGAAGCAATGGCAGCGTTGGTACTGGCGGATCATCTTTTGTTGGCTCGAGCGGATCGGGTTTGAACCGTATTAAATGTGATAGATACTATGTCTTATTTTCAGCGCTTGCGCTCAGTTTGGTATCCGGATGAATTTCATGGTTGGGGCCACCACCGTCGTTATTTTGAAGGATGGTATTATAAGTTGGTTACTGCGGATGAGCAACATGCAATGGCCGTTATTCCGGGCATTGCTATGGCGGCAGATGGTGAAAAGCATGCGTTCATTCAGGTGATGGATGGCAAGGCTTGTCGGGCTACCTACCATCGCTTTGACGCAGCGGATTTTCAACCGGCACGTACTCGGTTTGACGTTTCCCTGGGCAATAACCTTTTTTCGGCGGAGCGGATCAATCTCGATATACCGGGCGTGTCAGGTCAGGTCAGATTTGTCAATACCAATCCGTGGCCGAAAATGCTGGGTGCTCCCGGTATCATGGGGTGGTATTCGTTTGTGCCTTTTATGGAGTGCAACCACGGTGTTGTAAGTCTTCACCACGAGCTGGAAGGTTCATTGCGCCTGCAAGACCCCGGTTCAGGTGCTTTACGAGCCGTTGATTTTACGGGTGGCAAGGGTTATATCGAAAAGGATTGGGGTCGTTCATTCCCGCGCGCCTACGTGTGGATGCAAAGCAATCACTTTGATACCCACGACAGGGCATCGTTGATGGCCTCCGCCGCCCATATTCCTTGGTTGAGTGGTCATTTTATTGGTTTTATCAGTGGCTTTTGGCTCGATGGGCGATTGTTTAAATTTGCT
This sequence comes from Saprospiraceae bacterium, assembly GCA_044378705.1. GTDB lineage: Bacteria > Bacteroidota > Bacteroidia > Chitinophagales > Saprospiraceae > M3007. The sequence continues at coordinate 746 of JBIPOY010000517.1, read as the reverse complement.
ACTTATACCGGTGCGCGCAAGTTTCTGAGTTTTAAACAAGACCAAGTTGAGTTGGTGTTCAAAAGTTCCCGATTGGAGTTGCGTATATTGGCCAGTCAGGCTGCAGGAACGGCCTTGAAATCTCCCATATCGGGCGAGATGACCGGCAAAATCCAAGAAAGCCTGCAGGCTGTACTTCAGGTGGAACTGCTGGAAAATGGTCGAAGAATTTTTGAGGGCAATGGCCGAAATGCAGGATTGGAAGTCGCTGGAAAAGTGGAGGTGTTGCTGTCCTGATCGAGTCACCCTTTTCGGGTCATTTTTGTGTGTTCAATGCCGTCTTCGAGGTATTCTTCACCGGTGGAAAGGAATCCGAATTTTTCATAGAACTTCAGCAGGTAAGATTGAGCGCCAATTTTAATGGGGATATCACCAAAGAGCGTTTGGCACAGGTCAACGCTTTTTTGCATCAACACCATACCGAGACCTGTACGGCGAGCCAACGGAGAACAGACCACACGGCCGATAGAAACATAACCATCATAGGCCACATTTAACGGCAAAAGTCGCGTGTAACAGAGTAGTTTGCCTTCTTCGTCCCGGCCCATGAGATGATAAGCATCTAGATCTTTACCATCACAATCTTGGTAGGGGCAATTTTGTTCCACGATAAATACCTCCGACCGGAGTGCCAAGATTTCGTATAGCTGTGTTGTAGAAAGTTCTTGAAAGGGTAGACAAGTAAAATTTAGCATCGATTTTTTTGC
>JBIPOY010000516.1:0-2629 GCA_044378705.1 Saprospiraceae bacterium | reverse complement strand
CCGCTTCAGTAAGTTATTTTTTAGGGTTTACTGTCGCTGGAACACTGATGGCTCTTGCATACTTGTAGGCCACTGTACCAACCTTAGCCGTGGGCTTATCGGGTATCAAATTAAAAATGGATAGCGTATCATTGCCGCCATTATAATGGTATCCAAACATCTTTTGAGAAGCTTCCTTGCCCTTTTTTGCATTGTAGAACGTCACAACATCCACTTCTTGCCCTGCCACAAAACAGTCGCCCCCGGTACAAATTTCATAGCGATCAAAATCTTTCATCCCCTGTAAAAAACCTCCGGGCGTAAAGGATATTTTGTTGGAAGCGCCTTTCCCGAGGGGGGTAAATTCACCGCTAAAAACATGGTGATTCAAGGCCGTCGTGAAAGCGACATAACCGTCTTTGGTTCCTGCCCTAGACTTAATAAAATTGTCCATTCGTGTGCGCCCACTGGTGTTGTCAAACATCGTCATGTTTTTATCTTCTTGAGAATGGTAAATCAGAAAAACTGATTTGCCGGCGGCAGCACCCATCACTTCGAGGGTATCCTGCTTGTATTTTATCGGTAAAGTCCACGTTTCAGTAGCATTGTAGCACACCACGCTGTCGGGATTACCCGGATTAAAAGAAAAGGCAAAGGCATACGGTAAGTGGGAATTGTTCATGGTTTGGAGCACCGAACCGTACTGAGATGCACGGGCACAAAAATCAAGGTTGATCCAATGGCCGGCAAGCACCGTCGGGTTGGCAGGATCACCGGGCTGTAAACCCTGAGGCCGGTTGGGGTCAGCATTTTTCACATCCGTTTTACAAGAAAAAAATGCAACAATCAGTACGCTAATCAGAAGTAGAATGGCTTTATTCATTGTTTGATATATTTAACTTTCACAAAAAATTTAGGATCTAGGGCGCCAATTTTTCGAGCGGCTTCGGGCGAAAGAATTATTTCAATATTCCGTTCATAGCCCTCCGGCACGCGCGCAATTACTTTGGCATATACCGTTCGGTTGCTCATAGGGTTTGTTACAGAAATGATCGTGCCAATCGCTGCATCTCGGTGTAATGCGTACAAATCACCTTTCTCTTTGCTGTTTTTCTGCCAAAAGCAGACACCTTGTCGCTCAATCAACGGGCGATCTTTTTGGTCGTTCAAAAATCGTTCCTTTAAAGTACCCAACTCGGTACCTGTTACGGTCGGGCGCCAATCGGCGTGAATACCCTCCACACCCATCCAGCCTATATGCAAGCGTTGCCCGGGTTTTAATTGGTAATCTTTCAGTCGGTTGCGCTTGGCGATGCTGTCAACGGGCATATCAAAATACCGCTTGCAAATTTGGTACAGGTTGTCACCGGGCAGTACTACGTAATAAATTGAAATAAAATCTGGCGATTTGAATCCATTACCTTTGTAGCGTCTGATGGCCTTGTTGGGAATGGGAATCGTGACCTTTGTGCCCGTTTTAAGGGTCGGTTCGTTCCGAAGTTCGGTGTTGTTCTCTATCAATTCCTCCAAGCTCAGGCTGTAAAATCGGGCAATGGAGAAAAGTGTTTGCTTGGGCTTTACCGGGTGCAACACGAATTTTTTTCCGTTATCTACCCTCAACAACAGCGAATCCCGCGAAGTCAACAGCCTCAATGGCTCCAATGCGACCTGTGAGACACCTTTCTCCGCTGCATAAAATAACAATAAGGTTAGTAGGGGCAAGATCATCTTCATAGCAATTCAGTCTTTTTCTGGCGCAAAAATAAAGCCTCTGCTGCTCAATCTCGCAATTTTCAATTTTTGACAAATGGTTAACGAAAACAATGCCCGAATTCTTGCCGTCATTCCCGCAAGATTCGGATCTACCCGCTTCCCGGGCAAACCACTGGCCATCATTCAGGGTAAATCTATGATCTCCAGGGTGTTGGAACAAGTGCGCAAATCAAAGGAAGTGGAGGCGGTGGTCGTGGCCACCGATGACGTCAGAATTTACGATCACATTCATTCCTTGGGCGGTGCCGCCGTCATGACAGACAGCGATCTTCCCAGCGGAACGGATCGCTGCGCTGCGGTAGCCTCCTTGTTCCCTTCAGCAGAAATCATCCTCAATGTCCAGGGAGATGAGCCCTTCATTCAGCCGGAACAAATCGACCTTTTGACCGCAACCCTACGCGCTCAACCCCATTTCCAAATCGCAACCCTCGCTAAAAAAATTACCCACGAAAATACCTTGTTCAACAGCAACGTGGTTAAAGTGGTCTTTTCTCAAAGTAAAGAGGCTATCTATTTCAGCAGACACCCAATACCCTTTGTTCGAGGCCATGAACCCATCCACTGGCTACAGTTTCAAGACTTCTACAAACACATCGGCCTCTATGCCTTCAGACGCGATACCCTCCTGTCCATCGCTGCACTACAACCCTCCCGCCTAGAGAGGGCCGAATCTCTTGAACAACTCCGATGGATGGAAAATCAGCTGCGGATTGCCATCGGTATTACTACACTGGAATCCGTGGGGATAGACGTCCCCGAAGATATTCTTCGATTAGACATAAACGAACATGAGTAACCCTCGCCCACTGGTTTAGAGTGGTAAACCCGTGGCGATGATGAGGGCTTTATCAAAGGCTGGGTGGTATATCAGAAGACA
>JBIPOY010000008.1:0-22101 GCA_044378705.1 Saprospiraceae bacterium | reverse complement strand
TAAATCCGCATTGGGGCAATTATTTTTACTGGCTCATTGCCATTTCCCTATTGGTGTACGCCCTGGAGCTGTTGTTCCCCTGGAGAAAAAACCAAGCCACCATCCGGGAAGATTTTTGGCTCGACACATTTTACATGTTCTTTAATTTTTTTCTGTTTGGCTTGTTGGGCTATGCAGCAATATCCAGTGTCGTTGCACAGGCTTTCAATGACGTACTTTTCGGTGTTTTTGGCATTAGAAACCTGGTCGCATTGAATGTTGCCGAGCTGCCCCGTTGGTCGCAATTGCTCCTTCTATTCATCGTACGCGACTTTATACAGTGGAATATACACCGACTGCTACACCACGTACCCTCTCTTTGGGAAGTACATAAAGTTCACCACTCTGTGCGTGAAATGGGCTTTGCTGCCCACCTGCGTTACCATTTCGGAGAAACGATTGTGTACCGTAGCATCGAATATTTACCGCTGGCCATGATAGGTTTTGGAATTCAGGACTTTATATTGGTACACTTGTTTACCATCCTGATTGGGCACCTCAACCACGCAAACATCTACCTGCCCATGGGCCCCTTGAAATACCTGCTCAACAATCCACAAATGCACATCTGGCACCATGCCAAGGATTTGCCCAAGGGTCGCAAAGGCATTAATTATGGTATATCACTTTCTGTGTGGGACTACCTGTTTGGTACTGCTTGGATTCCCCGCGACGGGCGCGATATAAAACTCGGTTTTGAGGAAGTAGATACCTACCCGCATGCATTTTGGGGGCAATTATTCAAACCTTTTCAGCACAAAAGGCGGAGTTGACCGATTCCTCAAGGAGTTTTTTGGAAAAAGATTGCTTTTTTGCAAATACATACGTAGTTCATCCGGCAAATAAAACCACCATCTTTCTGCCACGATGATGCAACATACACTTTCTTCATGGAAATCATAGGTTATATTACATCGGTACTCATTGGTGTTTCTTTAGGGTTAATAGGCGGTGGAGGCAGCATCCTGACGGTTCCTGTATTGGTCTATCTTTTTGGCATTGACCCCGTATTGGCCACGGCATATTCACTCTTTATCGTTGGTACTACGAGTTTGGTTGGTTCCTACACCAAGTACCGGGAAGGCATGGTCAACCTGAAAACTGCCGTTATTTTCGGTATTCCATCCATTTTGGCTGTTTTTGCCACGCGTGCCTATTTGGTACCGATTATTCCCAACCCGGTTTTTTCAATCGGTACTTTCATCGTCTCCAAAGCCATGATGATGATGGGATTGTTTGCCATCCTGATGGTATTTGCTTCCATCTCCATGATTCGGAATAAAAAGGCGGACGCTTCCGATGCTTCTAACGGGGAGGTACAAAAATTCAACTACCCCATGATTTTGCTGGAAGGTGCCCTCGTCGGGCTGCTAACAGGGTTGGTGGGCGCCGGCGGTGGTTTCCTCATTATCCCAGCCTTGGTATTGTTCAGTAAATTACCGATGAAACAAGCCATCGGCACTTCCCTACTGATCATCGCCGCTAAATCTCTTTTTGGTTTCTTGGGCGACCTCGCCCACTACCACCTCGACTGGGTACTGTTGGGAACCATCTCCGCCCTTGCCATCGGTGGTATTTTTGTAGGAAACCGCCTCAGCAGGAATGTGGACGGCGACAAACTCAAAAAGGGATTCGGCTGGTTTGTCCTCCTCATGGGCGTTTATATCCTGATCAAAGAATTGTACCTAAGCCCTTTATCCTCCCAATAACCATTCGAGGACATGAAATAGTGCTTAAAAATCACGATCGGTTGCACACAAGCGCCAAGCATTCATTATAAGAAACAGGCCTTACCGTGATATAGATCACCAAAACTGAGTATTTGAGTTATTTACCTTTGTTCAACAAAATTTTCCAACCACCTGTCATATGAAAATTGAACAAATTTATACCGGATGCTTGGCACAGGGTGCCTATTATATTGAGAGTGAAGGCGAGGCCGTGGTTATTGACCCACTCCGCGAAGTGGATGCGTACTTGGAAAAGGCCAAGAAAGACCATGCTACCATCAAATACGTTTTCGAGACCCACTTTCATGCTGATTTTGTAAGCGGACACCTTGACTTGAGCCATAAAACCGGGGCTACCATTGTATATGGCCCAACCGCCAAGCCGGGCTTTGAAGCATACGTCGCCAAGGACAACGAGACATTTAAAGTGGGTAAACTCATTTTTAGGGTGTTGCATACCCCCGGCCACACCATGGAAAGTGCTTGCTTTTTATTACTGGATGAACAAGGCATCGAAAAAGCTCTTTTCTCCGGCGATACACTCTTTATTGGCGATGTAGGACGTCCTGATCTTGCACAAAAAGCCGCCAACATGACCTTGGAGAAGTTGGCCGAGACGCTTTTCGACTCGCTACGGAACAAAATTATGCCCCTGCCAGATAATATCACCGTGTACCCCGCCCATGGCGCCGGATCTGCCTGCGGTAAAAACATGTCCAAAGAAACCGTTGATAGCCTCGGCCATCAAAAACTGACCAACTACGCACTGCGGGCCAGCATGACCAAGGCGGAGTTTGTCAAGGAAGTAACCACAGGATTGGTGACACCTCCCGCCTATTTTCCGCTGAATGTCGCCATGAACAAACAAGGTTATGACAGTATTGACACCGTCATCCAACGTGGCACCCAGGCGTTGTCGCCCCGCGCATTTGAGACTGCCGCAACAGAAACCGAAGCATTGGTATTGGATACCCGGGACGCAAAAGTGTTCGCAAAAGGATTTATTCCAAATGCCGTCAACATCGGTCTTGATGGCAACTTTGCTCCTTGGGTCGGCGCACTGATACCGGATATTAAACAAAAGATCCTGTTGGTCGCAGCGCCGGGTCGAGAGAAGGAAGTGATCACACGCTTGGCGCGGGTCGGTTACGATTACTGTATCGGATACCTCGAGGGTGGTTTTGACGCTTGGAAAAATGCCGGTATGGAAACAGATCATGTCGTGCGCGTTACGGCAAACAAACTGGCCGAAATATTGGCAACCACCCCAGAAACACCGCTTTTTGATGTCCGAAAAGAAAGCGAATACTTCAGCGAACACGTAACAGTGGCCGAAAATACCCCTTTGGATTTTATCAACGAATCCATGCTGAAGATCCCCAAAGACAAAACGGTCTATGTCCATTGTGCTGCCGGCTACCGATCCATGATTTTTGTGAGTATCCTGCGGGCTCGCGGATACCACAACCTAGTGGATGTGGTTGGAGGGTTCACTGCCATCAAAGAAAGTGAAAAATTCAGCGTGACAGACTACGTTTGCCCAACTACCCTGTTGTAAACGAACATCATCGCACGCACTACATACTGTTTTAAAATGGTTGCCGGCTTCATCGCCGGCAACCATTTTTCATACCACCCCGTAAATAACCCCACCATGGGGGAGTCGCAGGGCATGGAAACGCGGTGATGTGCAAACGTCAATCCTTGAATGTCCGTTTATGATTCGATGATGTTCTAAAAAAAAACTATGAAAAACAGGAAAATGGTCATCTTTGCGTCTAAATATAGTCAAACGTATGGATATTCTGATTCAACCATGGCCTTGGTGGGCGGCAGGCATTGTTATTGGCCTTACCGTTCCTGCACTGCTGATACTCGGAAACAAGCACTTCGGACTTTCATCCAATCTTAGGCATCTATGCGCAGCAAGCATTCCGGCGAACATCAAATATTTTCAATACGACTGGAAAAAGGAAAAGTGGAACTTCTTTTTTGTGGGTGGGATGATCGGTGGCGCTATCATTGCCTCTACCCTACTGGCCAACCCGGCACCGGTACAGGTTGCTCCGGCATTGGCCGCTGATCTACAACGTTATGGCATCACTGATTTCAGCGGTACGGTGCCCTCCCAGTTGTTTTCTTGGGACAGTCTTTTCACCTTGCGCGGCTTTACGATGTTGGTACTCGGCGGATTCTTGGTAGGTTTCGGGGCTAGATATGCCGGGGGCTGTACCAGTGGACATGCCATCATGGGGCTTTCCAATGTACAAATTCCTTCCCTGATTGCAACCGTTTTTTTCATGGTTGGTGGGTTTGTCATGGCCAACCTGATACTTCCGTACATACTCGCCCTTTGATAGACTGTGCTTAAAGTGATTTTGATGATTTGATTGATTGATTGCAAACGCGCTTCCTGCACAACCACATTGTGTTGACGATACATAACCCATCCTACCCACCAATTGTTGGGGAACAACTTGAACAACCATGAACACAACACCTTCGTTCGATACCGATTTCGAAGTACGCTCGCTTGACAGCATGTGCATCAACGAATCACAACTGGTGCATCCTTGGTGGTACAACCTGAAATATTCGGCAGTAGGCCTATTATTCGGTATTGCTTTTGTGAAAGCAGAAATTATCTCATGGTTTCGCATCCAAGAGATGTTCCGTTTACAGTCATTTCACATGTATGGGGTCATTGGAACCGGGGTGGTACTGGGCGTGATCTCGGTGTGGATCATAAAAAAATTCAATGTAAAAACCGTGTATGGTGAGCCGATTCAATTTCACCGTAAAAGTTACAGTAAAGGCCATATCATTGGCGGCACCCTGTTTGGGCTCGGTTGGGCGATGACCGGGGCTTGTCCGGGCCCGCTGTTTGTCCAAATGGGTACGGGAGCTTTCATTGTTGGCGTTGTGCTACTGAGTGCCATTGGAGGCACTTGGGTGTATGGGTACTTTCGGGAGAAACTGCCCCATTGAGGGCTATCGTCGTGTTTGCAAAGCGGTAGCACACCAACAACCATTCTATGACAAACGAGCGATGTTTTGCACGCCTATCCAATAGCGATGTAGGCTTGATTACTCGTACCACTGGGCTTTTAACCGCCGAACAACGCCCCACAAGCGTATTTCAGACCTCTCTTGATGTTTTTTTTCGGCCAAGCCAATCATTCCTGTGGAGGAAAACAATCGCAACAATTTTGTTTTTTAATTCAAAATATTTATTGGTTATATTACTTTTATGCCCACAATAATAAAACTATTCGGCATGAAAACAACATTAATATCAAGTGAAATCGAGCAATTAGAAACTTACAGCAAACAAGGTGATAGCTACACCGACAACAATGGCCGATACGGGTGGCGAAATCCCATCCGGACGGATACGGGAAGTTTGCTCACCGGGCTGGTCATCTCCACCGCGCCCAAACACATTCTCGAAATCGGTACCGGACATGGATTATCAACCCTGTACCTCGCAAGCGGGTTAGAGGTGCCGTATTCCGCGACCATTGATTCCATTGAATTTGACCCTGGGGTAGCGGCTAGTACCCAGGCGCGCATGGACAACTGTGGGGCCCCTGTCACGGTACACACAGGAGACGCGCTGGCCGTAATTGAACAGTTAGAAGGGCATTTCGACCTTATTTTTTTAGATGCCCAAAAAAATATGTACCTGTCACATTTATTGGCCTTGATGGCACGTAACCTGATCGGTGCCGGTACGGTAATCTTGGCAGACAATGTTGTAGACAGACAAGTTGAATGCCAATCGTTTCTCGACTGGTTTGTTGGCGAAGACATCAACCATGAAATTATTCCCACGGAATGCGGATTACTTGTTGCAAGACTGTAGGAATAAGATGAAAAGTAGCCATCAACAAAGTCAACTAAAAACTTTCCAACCCCTAGAGTTGTTGGGCGAGCAAGGTTTTTTACACCACCGGTGGAAGGGGAAGATGTATCCACCCTTCATTGATCCTAGGGCTATTCAAAGTCTAACAAATTCCTGGGATACAGACGAACACGACGTATTCATCAGTACACATCAAAAAGTTGGCACCCACCTGACCAAGAAATTCGTGGTAGAAATACTGCGCTTGGCGCTGGAATACCCACCGGACAATCCAATGGCTACCGGTGATATTGGCCATCACACGGTACCTTGGCCCGAAGTGATGGCTTCTCAACACGGAATCGATAGTTTCCACGAATTTTTGACACGTACTGCCGGTTATCCGCGGGTTTGGTACACCCATTGTTTTTTGGAGGATCTGCCCTCCCGACAAATACACCCAAAGTCAAAATTTATTGTGGTCATCAGAGACCCTCGAGGTGCCGCCGTGTCGCAGTATTTTTTTTATAAGTCCCACCCGCTGCTGAAAGTTTCACCCGATTTAAGCATGGATATGTTTGTAGAGATGTTTGTAGCGGGTGATCTTTATTTCGGCGATTACCATCTGCACGCATTGGATTGGATTAAAAACAAAGGCCTACCCATTGCCCCGGAGAACCTTTTGGTGCTACATTATGAAGACCTCGTGGAGAAAAAAATGGAAGTCGCCAGTGTATTGGCCACATTTTTGGTTCCCGGGCACAACCTGACAGCTGCACAACTACTCCAAGTTGCCAATAGCACTGAATTTCAGACCATGAAAAACGCTATCCTCGATGAACCTGGAAGTTTTCATTTCAACCCGAACACTTTCTTTCGTTCCGGTCAGACAACTGATTGGAAAAACCACCTTTCTTCCGCTGCTGTCGAAGCGATAGATAAAAAAACCCGTGCAGTGTGGGGTGGAGCAAGCCTGACGTACCCAACCCTAGATACAACGTAACACGTTGATCGACAAATTTTTAGCCCAATAAAGCCGTTGTTTTTATCCGATGAATTCACCTAAGTCAATACAAAACCATCATGGCTTACAACCCAACAGACAATGTGGCTGAAATATTAACCCGCGACCTTGGCATCATCGCCGACGAAGTGACCGCCACAGATGATACACAACTTTGGCTGGCAATGCCGGGTGTGACCAATTCCGTTGGTACCCTGGCACTGCATATTTGCGGAAATTTGCACCACTTCATTGGCAGCATATTAGGGCATGATGGCTATTTGCGGGATCGGGAAGCTGAATTTAGCCTCCGAGACATCCCCAAAGCAACTTTACTGGAAAAAATCGCCGCAACACAAGCAACCGTGATAGACACCCTCGTTGATTTTGACCCTGTCAAGCTGCAAGAGCCCATGCCGGACACACCCCCTCAACACAAGGGTCGAACGATTGGTTTTTTCCTAATACAACTTTGCTGCCATACCTCCCGTCACCTTGGGCAAATGAATTATCTGCGGCGCATACTGACTTCGGGCGCTGAGGCGTAATGGACGGGTTAAGAGGTGGGAAATATGTCGTTTTGCCCATGACTTTGAGGATAATTATTGCAGCAATAAGCACTATTTTAGGCTAATAATTTTGGTTTTGCAGTACCAAACAATTGTTTTGCTGTTTGGGACATGCTAAATATATATAAAAAATCGTAACTGGTTAGGTGGCAAGCTAACCAGTTACAAAAATCGAGCCCTTAGAGAGCTTGTTCGAAAAATGGATTGGCATACTTACAGATCCGACCATCATACATAATCCCCTTTGACACCGGTCTGAACGTACCCTTTTTCCACAACATGAAGACAATGGTAAATTCTCGAAGGGTGGTGAAAAAAATATCCGCGAGATTTGTTTTTGGGGTTTTTTTTTTAGAATATTGTGGTTTTTATTCTATTTAGAAGCTCTAAATTAAGTAGATATCAAGTCATGAAAGTCGTAATACTGGCCGGCGGGCTCGGCACAAGAATTTCTGAGGAAACCGATATACGACCCAAACCGATGGTGGAAATTGGTGGCAAGCCGATTTTGTGGCATATTATGAAAACTTATGCGACACAAGGATTCAATGAATTTGTTGTGTGCTTGGGATACAAAGGATATGTGATCAAAGAGTACTTCGCCAATTTGTTCTTGCACCAAAGTGACATCACCATAGATTTGGAGAACAATAAGATTGAAGTGCACAATCGAGATACCGACAATTGGAAAATAACGTTGGTTGACACCGGACGAGATACGATGACTGGCGGTCGCATCAAACGGATTCAAAAGTATATCGGACAGGAACGATTCATGCTTACGTACGGTGATGGTTTGAGCAATATTGATTTGAGTTCATTGATTGAATTTCACAAATCACATGGAAAAACCTGTACGGTTACCAGTGTCAAGCCTGATGGGCGTTTTGGCGTTTTGGGTATCGATGACAACCATCAAGTGTACCATTTCAATGAAAAAAGTGCAGACGATGTTTCTTGGATCAACGGAGGTTTTTTTGTCTGCGAACCTTCCGTATTTGACCTTATTGAAGATGATCAAACAATCTGGGAACGTACGCCCCTAGAAAGCCTGGCGCAGAAAGGTGAATTATTGGGGTTCAAGCACCAAGGTTTTTGGAAACCCATGGATTCGTTGAAAGACAAAAATGATCTAAATACCCTTTGGGATTCGGATAACGCACCGTGGAAAATATGGACTTGAGAAAGACACTTGCCTACTTCCAAGGAAAAACGGTTTTTATTTCCGGGCATACAGGATTTAAGGGGTCTTGGATGACCTATTTGTTGGCATCTCATGGTGTTCGAGTGGTGGGATATGCACTTTCACCGAACACAACCCCCAATTTGTTTGATCAATTAAATTTAAGTCATCATTGTGAGTCCATCATCCAAGATATCAACCATCTGAGTGAACTCACAAAGGCGATTGTAAAAGCTCAACCAGATTATATTTTTCACTTGGCGGCACAGCCTTTGGTTCGATATTCGTATCAAAATCCGATAGAAACGTTTGCTACCAATGTCATGGGAACTGCAAATCTATTAGAGGCCTGTAAGTCCCTGCATAAAAAATGTTCCGTCGTATGCATCACTACGGACAAGGTGTATCAAAACCGAGAATGGGTTTATCCATACCGGGAAACGGACACGTTGGGGGGACATGATCCCTACAGTGCCAGTAAAGCGGCCGCTGAAATTGTGATTGATTCTTATAGAAAATCATTTTTTAGTGCGGGTGCGATTTCAATCGCTTCGGCACGTGCGGGAAATGTTATTGGCGGTGGCGATTGGTCGGAAGATCGCTTGATTCCGGACATTGTAAAAAGTATTGCTCGTGGCGAAGCAGTTGTGTTGAGAAACCCCCATGCCGTACGTCCATGGCAACACGTTTTGGACCCCATTTTTGGTTATCTGCTGCTTGCAAAAAAAATGGATGAAAGTGAACATGAATTCAATGAGTCATGGAATTTTGGCCCAGCCAATCATGACGTAAAATCAGTTAGCGAAGTTGTAAATAAATTCTGTGAAGTTAACTTATTAAATCCGGTCTTTGTCCAAGACTCTAACAATAATCCACACGAAGCCAATACTTTGAAGTTAGATATTTCAAAATCTATTGCTCGTTTAACATGGCGGCCAAAATTCAACTCCGATGATTCAATCATTTTAGCAGCCAATTGGTATAACCAATTTCAAAAAGGAATACCGGCAGTTACGTTAGTGGCAGATGATATAAAAGAATATTTACTAAAATAATTATGCGACTTTGCCCAATTTGTTCCAAAGATAGTATATTATTGATTGAAATTATCCCACTGTTGGGCTATAATGATTATCCCATAAATGGCCCGTATATACTTTCCCAATGCGGTGATTGTGGATTTTATTATGGCAATGTTTCTGCTTCTCAAACTGATCTTGATAACTATTACATAAATCTTTCAAAGTATGAGAATATTGACACTATTGCTATGGGAAGTGGTGGGATAACCCCATTAGATCAAATGAGATTACAAAAGACATTTAGCAATGTTTTAAAATACATTAACGATAAAGCAATATCGATTTTGGACGTTGGCTGTGCCAATGGTGGCTTGTTGCATGTTTTTCAATCCAATGGGTATTTGAATATACATGGTAATGACCCATCACGTATTTGCGCATTGAGGACAAAACAGAATTTGGGTTGTATCGTTTACGAAGGCTCTTTTTTTAAAGTTAATTTTGAAAGGACATTTGATTTAGTTACCGTGACGCATGTTTTGGAACACGTGATAGATGTTTTGGGTTTTATGCGTAAAATACTCAGTATATTGAATGAGGATGGGATTATCTATTTAGAGTGTCCTGATGCTAACAGTTATAATAAAGTGATACATTCCCCCCATCAGGAATTTAACACAGAACACATAAATCACTTTGATTCAAGTGATTATTATAATTTAGCTTGTATATTGGATGTCGAGTATATTGATTCTGGTTCGATTTCATTTTCCACAGAAACTGGGAATCAATATTATGCAAGTTTTGGGGTATTACGGAAAAGAAAAGTGGATCATTCAAATGATAAATTTAGGCGAGATTTAACTACTGATCATGCCATAAAAGATTATTTGAAATCATCTTTTATGGCCATGGAAAATTTATTAAATTGTAGCGAATTTAATAAAGGAAATAGAATATTCATGTATGGGATTGGCCAATTATCATTCAAGTTGATTGCTATGTTAGAGTCCATGAATTGTAATTTAATTTTATATGATGGTGATACTCGAAATAAAGGAAAAAAGATCGGTAATTATGTTGTTAAATATGGAAATGACATTGTGTTTGAAAATTTTGAAGCTGATGATGTAATTTTAATTTGCTCGATAATATCATTCACTTCTATAAAAAATAGTTTAATTACTTTTTTTAACGATTCCAAAAGAGTAGCGCCAAATTTCATATCTATTGAAGATTTAATGTAATTTTTGAAACAATGACTAACTTTGATTATAAAAATATAGCATCAAACAGCTTGCTTGAAGATTTAACAGCTGTTATTCAAAAAAATATCCATCAAGAGATTATTCCTGGTAGAGATTACATCCCTGTAACCGGGAAAGTGTTGGACGTGGATGATATTTTACATGGCGTGGATGCTACACTGGATGCGTGGTTGACCACCGGGCGCTATGCAAAGGCTTTTGAGAAAGATTTCGCTGCATACTTTGGAAGCAAAGCGGCTGTATTGGTCAATTCAGGTTCCTCTGCAAATTTAGTCGCATTTTACTCGCTAACTTCACCCAAATTGGGTGATAGAGCCATTAAACCAGGCGATGAGATCATTACTGTTGCTGCCGGTTTTCCGACGACAATCAACCCTATGATTCAGTTTGGTTGCGTCCCTGTCTTTGTAGATGTGGACATACCCACTTACAACATCAATGTGGCATTGCTAGAGGAAGCCATTACCCCAAAAACAAAAGCCATTATGATTGCCCATGCTTTGGGAAATCCTTTCAACTTGGCAGTGGTGACAGATATTGCAGCGCGTTATAATTTATGGTTGATTGAGGATGACTGTGACTCGCTGGGAGCAACGTATAACGGCCAAAAAACTGGCACCTTTGGTGATTTGGCGACGGTTTCGTTTTATCCGGCACACCATATTACCATGGGTGAGGGGGGGGCCGTATTGGTAAACAATATTCAATTACTGAGAGCTGCTTGGAGCTTTCGTGATTGGGGGAGAGATTGTTATTGTGAAACGGGTAAAGACAATACTTGCAGGAAACGATTTGATTGGCAATTGGGTGATTTGCCCTGTGGTTATGATCACAAATACACCTACAGCCACATTGGATTTAATTTAAAAGTAACAGACACCCAAGCGGCCATTGGATTGAATCAGCTCAGAAAAGCAGACCAATTTGTTGCTAAAAGAAGAGAAAATCACCGGTTGTTGTATGAACTGATGAAGCCATTGGAGGAGCATTTCATTTTGCCGGAGCCCACCCCCAATGCTGACCCAAGTTGGTTCGGCTTTATGCTCACCGTTCGCCCTGAGAGCAAACTCAATCGAAATGAGCTGGTCAAGTATTTGGAAAACAATAAAATTGGCACACGATTGTTTTTTGGTGGCAATATGTTGAAACAACCGGCATACCTGAATATCAATCACAGGGTTGTTGGCACATTGGATAATTGCGATCTGATTATGAATAATTCTTTTTGGCTGGGCGTATGGCCGGGATTGAATGAAGGCCATTACTCATATATGAATGAACAATTAACAAGTTTTGTAACTGGTTAGCACGAGTTTTTCAATATTTAACTGCTGAAAAAAAGATAAATTTCCGCTGCAATGGAACTAGCCAACGACATATCAGGTTTCCACCGGATCATCTTGGAATTGGCTTCGGCGACTGAGGCGATTACGCCTCAACTTGCAGGTTATATTCAACAATTCGAAGCCCAACGTTGTCAAATTGATCTATTGGAGCCACGCCTGAAAGAATTGGCACCGCAAATAGATCGGAATAGCCGTAATTCTAGTCGTCCGCTTTCTTCGGACATGTACCGTCAAAAACCAGCTTTTCCGCGTGTTAAAGGCGACCTTAGGCTCAGGCGGTATCGAAACCTATCAGAGCAGAAATCTGCTAACCAGTAACTTTATTTTATAATACTACACATGAAAACAAATCAAAAATCCTCTATTATAGGTCAGTTGTTTGAAACAAAGTCTATCTATCTTTATGGAGCAGGAACTATTGGCAAAGAAGTTATAAATATATTAACAGATCAAGGATTAATAGTTAAGAGTTTTATTGATAAAAAAATGCCTAGAACAAGCGTCGAAGGTATTTCAGTGCTGAAACCAGATGATGAAACTTTTTCAATGGAAGAAAAAGAAAATTCATTGGTTATTTTATCTTTTTTCAATGCTTATGTTTCTATTGTTGACATTATTAATTATTTAAAAAAAATAGGCTGGCGTAATATAGTCACATTTTTAGAATTTCACAACCAATTTTCATACGAATTAGGAAACCGATATTGGCTAACTCGTATTGATTATTATGCTGATAAAATAAAATTAATTGAATACGGATCAGATTTGTGGGCTGATAGTAAAAGTAAAGATTTATATAATTCTATTATTAACTTTAGGCTGACAATGGATTATAGTAAATTACCTGACCCCCAACTCGATAAACAATATTTTCCAGAAGATGTACCTGGTTGGGAGTATCCCTTAAATTTTGTTGATTGCGGAGCATTTGATGGCGATACATTGCGTTACATCAGAAAAAATAATATTAGCGCAAATAAGATCGCGGCATTTGAACCTGATTTGTCCAATTATAAATTACTGGTAGCGGAATGTAGTACGTTAGATAAAGAAATTAGTTTATTCCCATGTGGTGTTTGGAGTAGTTCTACACAGTTAAAATTTAATTCAGGCGGGGGATCAGGAAGTGCTTTGAATAATAACGGCAATACTATAATTCAATGTGTCAGTATTGATGAAACTCTAATAAATTTCAGGCCGAATTTAATTAAAATGGATATTGAAGGAGCCGAATTTGCAGCATTAATAGGTGCAAAGAATACAATAATTACGCACAAACCGGGGCTTGCAATTTGTTTATACCACAATCCTGAGCATATTTGGCAAATACCACTATTGATAAAAAGTTGGAATTTGGATTACACCTTTTACTTAAGGTGCCATTATTTTAGTGGTTTCGAATTGGTTATGTACGCGATACCCAATAGAACCTCCTAAATTAAACGTATGTAGCTTTTGAAACTTAAGCATTGTCCGACAAAAGATGGCTACTTTTGGGCCAGACAGCTTGCCTACTTAACCAGTTACAAAAAATATGCGCTTAAAGTGAAAAAATTTAAGCTCATACAGCAAAAAAATATCACCTCAACAACTAATATATCGAGACTTACTGGCACATGAAACTTTCTGATTATATTTTCTCTAAACTTGTTACTTCTAATATAGATACGGTTTTTCTAGTTACTGGTGGTGGGGCAATGCACTTAAATGATTCTATTGCTAGAACTCCAGGAATTAATTTTGTTTGTAATCATAATGAACAGGCATCTGCAATAGCTGCTGAAGGTTATGCTCGGGTGAAAAACAAACCAGCGATTGTAAATGTAACCACTGGACCTGGATCAATTAATTCTTTGAATGGTGTTCATGGTGCGTTTACGGATTCTATTCCAATGATTGTGATTTCCGGACAAGTAAAGAGAGAGACTTTGATGTCTACCTATAATATTGAAGGGCTAAGACAATTAGGAGATCAAGAAGTGGATATCATTGATATGGTAAAGGGTATTACAAAGTACGCAATAGAAGTTACGGATCCAAACACCATTAGATTCCATTTAGAGAAAGCAATTTATTTGTCGACCCATGGGAGACCAGGTCCAGTGTGGTTGAGTATCCCCGTCGATGTACAGGCCGCACAAATTGAAATCAATCAATGCAAAGGTTTTGAACCAGAAATACTAGCATTAAACCACATAAAAGTCGCAGAAGACATTGATACCGTTGTTGGGAAAATATTACAAGCAAAGAGGCCAATAATTATCGGCAGTACAGGCGTTAGAATTGCCGACGCTCTGGACGAATTTGAGCATTTTACAGATTTGACAGGGATACCTGTTGTTACTGCTTGGTCACATGATATAATTCACCATGATCATCCGAATTATATAGGTAAGCAAGGTTCAATTGGAGATAGAGCAGGAAATTTTGCGGTACAAAATTCTGATTTAGTAATTATTATTGGCAGTCGTATGCCAATAAGACAGATTAGTTATAATTGGGAAAATTTTGCGCGCGAGGCATATATTATTCACATTGATATCGATCCGGCGGAATTAAAAAAACCATTTTTGAAAGCGGATTTACCCCTTATTTATGATGCTAAATTTTTTTTAAACGCTTTAAATCAAAATATTGAAAAGTCAAATGTAAAATTCGATTTTAAAGATTGGTTAAACTGGTGTATCGAGAGAAGGATTAAATATCCTGTGCTACTAGCACATCATCAAGACCCATCAAGGCCGATCAATCCATATTATTTTATCTCAACTCTTCAGTCAATGCTGACTGAAAATGATGTGATAGTATGTGGAAATGCTACAGCATGTATTGTCCCCTTCCAAACATCAAATATCAAGAAAGGACAGCGGTTATTTAGTAATTCCGGATCGGCTTCTATGGGGTATGACCTGCCCGCAGCCATTGGAGCCGCAATTGCAGATCCAAACAGGAGAATAATATGTTTTGCTGGTGATGGAAGTATATTAATGAATATTCAAGAGTTACAAACAATAAAGCACTATAATTTGAATATTAAAATTATAGTGCTGGATAACAATGGATATCTTTCAATAAAATCAACTCAAAAAAACTTTTTTGGCTTAGAAATTGGAAGTTCAAGTGAAAATGGGATTAGTTTTCCTGATATGGTTAAAGTTGGAAATGGATTTGATATACCATCTCATACTATGGTCAAATTTGATTTTAAAGATGAATTATCAACATTAATAGCTGGTAATGGCCCAATTCTTATCAACGTTAAACTTGATCCGCTTCAAATGTTTGAGCCGAAATTGAGTTCCAAAAAACTGTCCGATGGAAAAATGGTCTCTGCACCTTTGGAAGATATGTTTCCATTTTTACCTGAAAAAGAGTTGCAATCAAATATGATAGTGAAGTACACCCCAAAAATTTGACGGCATAACCAATTAAATCTAGCGTGCCTCATTAGGACCTAGTTTCGGTAACGATGCTAAAGAATACCACTCATTCAGGGGTTTCTAAATTTTTTTATACTTGGTGTAAAAAGATGTTTATTGGACGTAAATTAGTTAAAATACATCTAATTTTTTATAAAAAAGAGGTTAAATTATCGTTCAGACCAATTTTATCACGCGTGTTTCCACAAACCAAGAATCGTTGCATCTTCATTGTGAATCAGCCATGAAAATTGTGTTTGAAAAACCACTAAACCCTCATTTATAATTGGGACAAAAAAAAGATAACTGACTTTCAAGTTTATGCCACTTTTCATATTTTTGCGATCACCAATTCATAACAGCTGCTTTAAAAGTAAACCTCCCACTTTTTTTGTGTTTTGGAAAATCGAGTGCTGAATACTTTAAAAACTTTATTAAAAGCACTATTATTTTTTCGATAGCATAAAATTGAACCGTTCATAAAATAAGATTTTATGATTATTAACAAAAATGATATTTTTGATGGCTTATTCGTACTAGAATTAGCCAATAATCACCTAGGTGATTTGAGAAGGGGATTAACTCAAATTGAGGAATTCTCTCAGGTTGTTAGATTTAATAATGTGAAAGCTGCTATTAAATTGCAATTCAGAGATATGGATACTTTTATACACCCTGAATATGTTGGGAGAAATGACCTTAAGTATATTAAGAAAACAACCGAAAAGAAATTGGCAAAAAATGAGTATAAGGCATTAATTGATAAAATTATTGTTTCTGGTTGTATTCCAATGTCTACGCCATTTGATGAGGCATCGGTAGATTTATGCCAAGACTTTAATTTGCCCATTATAAAAATTGCAAGTTCTGATATAAATGATTGGCCCCTCATTGAGAAAATCGCTAAAACAAAAAAACCCGTTATATTATCGAATGGCGGAGCTTCGTTAAAAGATATGGATGATGTGGTACAATTTTTCCAAAACCGTGACATCGCTATAGCATTAAACCATTGTGTTTCGTTGTACCCCACCGAGGACTCTGAATTAGAAATGAATCAAATAGACTTTTTGAAAAAGAGGTATCCGGAAATCATAATTGGACATTCTACCCACGAATATCATGATTGGTCTAATTCCATGTTAATAGCTTACGCGAAAGGTGCTAGGACATTTGAGCGGCATATAGATACTCCAAAGGAAGGATATGAGATGCAAGTATATAATTCAAATTCAGAACAAATTGATATTTGGTTTAAAGCATATCATAAAGCAGTTGAAATGTGTGGCGGTTCATCTGATCAAAAGCGCGTTAACTCAACAAAAGAAATAAAATATTTAGATGCTTTGGTGCGGGGAGTGTACGCTAAAAAAGATATTCCGAAAGGATATGTGGTAAAACAAAGTGAATTTGATGAATACTTTTACCTAGCCGTACCACTTCATAAAGGACAATTGTCTTGTCGTGAGATGAAGAATGGTGAAACTTTTACCTGTAATGTCTCTAAGGATTCTAAAATAATAATCGATGACATTGATTCTCCCTATGCAAAAATTGAATCTCTAAGGAAACAAATATATGATAGAGGAATTTAAGCATTCTTGTGATAACCAAGCTGTGATCATGACTGCGATATAAAATTGAATCTTGGTGGGGTAGTTACCGTTGATTCAGCATTATTTTTGAAGGTATTGTTTTCAAAGGGTTTATTGGACAAGTTTGAAACCAGATACTTTATGTGCGACCTTGCAATTACATTGAGGAACCTGCAAAATTGTTTAATATATGGTCAAAAATTAGAACTCGCTATTTTGCGTAACAGGCAAAATATTTATTACAGAGAATCACAAAAAGAGTCTGATCGTATCAATATAATTGCTAAAAGAGTTGGAGAAATTGACTAGCTTACTAATAATCGGCGGCACAGGATTTTTTGGAAAGTCAATTCTTGATGCTTTTCAGCGTGGTGTATTAGCACCGCAAGGGATTACAAAAATTATCGTAGCCGCAAGGGGAGTCCAAGATTTTGCCATCAAGTATCCGGAATTGATAACCGACCGGATAGTATTGGTCCCATTGGATATTTCCACGTGTGAAACGTTGCCCGAAGCTGATATTGTAATTCACGCGGCTTCCTCCACGGATGCCCGTGATTATCAAGTTGATCCCAATGGACAAAGAATGAACATTGAACAATCAACTTTAAATTATTGCATCTTAGCAAGAAAACATCATCGTACCGCTAAAATTATTTATTGCAGTTCAGGTGCCGTCTATGGTCAACAACCAGAAAACATTGCTGCAATGGCGGAATCCTTCCCATTTCAGGATATCAATGGATTGGTCGCCCACAAACGCGATTATGCTTTGGGTAAACGTTACGCGGAAAGCCAAATACAAGCGTTGGGCCAGGAAGGGTTACATGTTTCCATCGCACGATGCTTTGCATTTTACGGGAAATACTTACCCCGGGACCAGCATTTTGCCTACGGCAATTTTATTGGCGCTGCGGAGCGGGGTGAAACCATTGAAGTAAAAGCCACGCATTCTGTTGTTCGCAGTTATATGTATGCAGATGACATGGTAGACGCGCTCATTCGAATCGCTTTGGAAGCAAATTCAACTTGTCCCATATACAATGTAGGATCGGGGGAGGCAATTGAAATTCGCGATTTAGCAAATCAAATTGGGAGAAGATACGGGGTGCCTGTGCAGTCTGCTGAAATATCCCATGGCGCATTGTGCGATCGATATGTGCCAGAGGTTACAAAATTGTTGGCACTTCGGAGTCAGGGGAAATGAACGAGGTGCTTTTTTACCCTACATTGAAGCCTTTTTATGATATTTCTTTGAGAAAAAGGTAATTATTGACAACAAAAAATATAAAAAGTGAATAAAAAAATCAGTCTGGTAACCCCTTGTTACAATGAAGAGGACAACGCGAATGCCATTTACATTGCTGTTAAAACAATAATGGACGCTAAGCCTGAATATGACTACGAACATATATTTATAGACAATCACTCTACGGATAAAACAGTTGCCATACTCAAGCAAATCGCCGCGACGGACAAAAAAGTAAAGGTAATTGTTAACGCTAGGAACTTTGGGCACATTCGTTCACCGTATTACGGTTTACTACAGTCATCCGGTGATGCTACCATTATGATTGTATCTGACTTGCAAGACCCACCAGCATTGATAAACGACTTTATCGCCCATTGGGAGCAAGGCCACAAAATAGTGATTGGCGTTAAAAATGAAAGTGAAGAATCATTTTTAATGTTTGCTATACGTAAGTCGTTTTATAATTTAATAAATCGGCTATCGGACACGAAATTGATAAAAAACTATACCGGTTTTGGACTATATGACAAGCAAATAATAGATATTCTTAGAACTATTGATGATCCATATCCCTATTTTAGGGGTCTAATTTGCGATATAGGTTTTGAAATTATTCAAATACCGTATGTTCAGCCTCAACGTTTCAGAGGTGTTACAAAAAACAATTTTTACACTTTATATGATATAGCCATGCTTGGTATTACCAATCACTCGAAAGTCCCACTGCGCTTGGCTACGATGGTTGGTTTTGTAACTTCATTACTTTCGTTGTTGGTAGCACTCGTCTATTTTGTTTATAAGCTTCTATATTGGAATTCATTTACCCTTGGTTCGGCGCCATTAATTATCGGAATATTTCTGTTTTCAGCGGTTCAATTAATGTTCATTGGCATTATTGGCGAATATGTGGGTTCAATTCACACACAAGTGCTGAAACGACCTTTGGTCATCGAACAAGAAAGAATTAATTTTTAGACTGTGCTTAAAGTGATTTTGATGATTTGATTGATTGCAAATATTTGATTTTAAGTAACTGGTTAGGTGGTCGCGTCTGAGACAAAAAAGTGGCCATTTTTTGCCAGACGAAGCAGATTTTTGCAGGCCGTAGCAGCGCTACGGTCAAAAAAATCTCCGAAGTATGGCGGAAAATGGGCTTTTTTGGGCCAGACAGCGTGCCACCTAACCAGTTACGATTTTAAAATAATTCCAATCTCACGTCATTCATGACCCACTTTATATTTACAACGGAAAACACGTAATTACATAGTAATTACATAGTAATTACTATGTAATTACAAGATCACAATTTTCACACCCTCTTTTCCCATGCTTTTAGAAAGATATTACCAATAAAATGAAAATTAAAATTAGCTCCAAAAGTACAAATAATACCGCTGAAACACCTACTAGTGTTGGTAATAGTATAGACTTAAGAAACGATGATATCCTATCAACAAAAATAGGATTAATCAAGTTTTTTATTATATTTTCAATTAGTTTTTTATTTGTTTATGTCTTGTTATCCGTAATAAATCATTTAGATTTTAGTATTGAAAACCAAATAGTAGAAGGGAAAAATCTACTTTATTCACCAATATTCAACCCAGAGCCTAAGGAAAAGGTTTTATATTTAAGCGGATTGGCTATTTTTAGTTTCTTTTTTTTATTACTAATTATATTATTTGAAAAATTTAAGAATATATATAATATAAAAAATATAAAAATATTGTATTTTATTATAATGTCATTTATTACAATTTTAATATTGTATATTACTTATAAGTGTTTTTCTTCTATGAATCCATTGTTTGAAAATCCGCAAAATAGTCAGGATAAGATGAAGTCAAACTGGGATTTTTATTTTAACGACACATTTATTTATAAAAATTTGGCATCATACAGTTTTATTTTATTTCCGATAATTTTATATTTTATATTTATCAACACAAAATATAATAAAATTATTTATGCTAACTTCTTTAAAATAACATTAAATATTTTTTGTATATTAATTGTTTTATATACTTTTATTATAAATATTTTTAAATTTCCTTATACATTTGAAAATCAATATGATTTAAATGCTGTTTATTATTCAGTAGTTCAAGTATATCATGGTTTACCGCTATTAGTTGACAACTTTACGAATACTTACGGGCTATATCCTCATTTTATTGTTCCAATATTAAAACTGTTTGGGCTAAGTATTTTTAATTTTACCATAATAATGGCATCACTGGTTTCGCTTAGCTTTCTTTTCCTATTCATTGTATTAAAAAAAGCAGTTAACAATATTTGGATCCAACTATTCAGTTTTACTTCAATTTTTTTTAATTGCTATATTTATGGAAAAATTGCAATCGAAAATACATTTGACCCATATTTTCAAATGTTTGCTATTAGATGGATATTGATTTTTTCTGTTGTATTATATTCATATTTATTTTTAAAAAATAAAAGTAAAAAAATCTACGTTTTTTCACTTTTTCTGTTTTCAACAGGAGTCCTTTGGAATCCTGAAGTTGGTATTTTATGTTACTTAAGTTTGGTTTCTTTTTATTGTTTTTTAGATATTCGTAACAACAATAAGATATTAAAAATAATTTTCATTATCATTAAAAATTTATTGTTTTCATTTTTTGTTTTATCAATTGTTTATTTTATGTATTATTTTACTACAAAAATTATTTATGGTACCTATCCTGATTTGTTAAAAAGCTTTGCATCAATAAATGTTTTTTCGAGTTTAGGAGTAGGATTGCTTCCAATGCCCACCTCATTGCATCCTTATATACTAGTTTTGTTGATTTATTTAATTGGATTAATGTTTTCAATAGATAATATTATTAAAAATAAAATAAACAATGACTCGGCATTTATATTTTTACTTACAGTTTTAGGTTTGTTTTTATTTGTTTATTACTTAGGTCGTAGCCATAACTGGAATTTATTTGCCAGTCAGCCAATAGTATTTATTTTGTTGGGCGTTTTTGCTGATAAAATTTATTCAAATAAAACGTCACTAAAATATTTAATGCCATTTTTTTCTATTATTATTTATACGATTTCATTTTCATTGTTTCAAATATTAGGTGATGCAAATAAAATGAGTAATTTAGTTTTTCAAAAATCAAATCAGAAAAAAAATGAAGTTCGAAATAACAAAATTGAAACAAATATTAAATTCATAAAGAATTTTACACAACCAAATGAAAAGATATTAATATTATCGGGAACACACCTGCAAAGTATTTACCACAGTAATTCAAATACAAGTTCAATATTCAATCCTGGTTTTATTGAACTGTTTTTCAAGCGCGACTATGAAAGACTGATTGATATGTTGTTGTATAACGATGGTATAAAAATATTTTTTGAGCCTACCCTTTTTAGAACAAACGACACTAAAATATTGAGATTAATTTCGTCTTGTTACCAAGTGAAAATGGACAATGGTAATATGTTGCTATTAGAAAAAATAAACACAAGTGATCATGCAACAAAAATATTACCTGAAACATCCGACGAAATCATCCACGAAAATTTAGACGGAAATTTAGAAACAAAATTCTCCTACTCAAATGGTAATAAAGGTACTATCTCCTTGGGAACAAATTTTTCAGTAGAAATAATTTTAAAACCCACCAGTTTAAAGGATCCTATGCTGACAAAAAATGCAACTGTATTTTCCATGAATACAGAAGAGCTTGGGTTAAGAATTTTACAAAAAGATACCATGCAGAACCAACTTATTTTTGCTTTACCCAAAATTGGTGTACTCTGTAATGTACTACCAAACAAATGGAATTATATAACTTTCATCGTTGATGG
>JBIPOY010000143.1:0-7770 GCA_044378705.1 Saprospiraceae bacterium | reverse complement strand
TGTGGAAAGACTTTATTACCGACTTCCGGAAACAATTGACTACAGAATTACAGAGCAGTGGTTGGACACCGCACAAATACTACTTCCGGATGAAAACGTACTGTCTTTTGTACAATTGATCCGCGGTTGTCGGCTCACAGAGATGGGTATATACACTGCCGCCATAGCCTGTCTTGAAGAAAGTTACCACCTTGCGATACAGCAGCAACAACAGTTTAGAGCCCATGACGCAAGGCGTTATATGGGTCGTTGCTACATGTTAAAAGGTGATTACCCGAAAGCCATTATGGTACTGAAAGAGGTATTTGATTTCATGAGTGATAAACCAGGCGCCGAAAACCAAGTGCGAAAGTATGAGACGATGCTAGAATTGGCACGCGTATATCAAACCAGTAGCGACTATCAGAAGGCCTTGAGTTGGGGACGAGCTTGTCTCCAATATGTCCATCAATTTCACCATCATGGACAAGAGGTAGAAGCGTTAGAAGGTATTGGGCTCATTTATTTGAAGCTGAACCACCCCGATTCTGCCTTGCAGGTGCTCCGCGCATCAGAAGCCATTCGGGATACTTTTGATGTAGATTATAATACATCAAACGAAAATTATCTGATGGGGAAAGCGCTCACCAGTCTGGGAAAATACTCGGAGGCCCTGCCAAAATTAAAACTTGCCGCATCGAGCAATCTGGAAACCCTTAACCGCTTGAAAATCGCCGAAATTCAGGTTTCCATAGCAGATTGCTTTCATGTTATAGGAGTGCTTGACTCCGCATTGTCGTATTACCGCCGTGCACTTGAAACAACGCCCGATACCTCCGCGATGAGCGACATTCACTATAAATTATCGACTATTTACGAAATTAAAGGCGAAACTAAAGCGGCACTTACCCATCATCAGCTTGGCGCCCATTGTATGAACATTTTTAATCGCAGTGAAAAAAATCGAGAGATTGGCAAGTTGGAATCTCGTTATGATCTGGAGCGTGAAGAAAATCGCATCATATTCTTGACCAAACAACAAAAAATCGAGCAATTCAAGGTAACGTTGTTGTTACTGCTGTTGTTAATGTCTGTTGGGATTACGTCATACGTCACCGATCTAAATAAACGCAAACGACTCATGCTGAAACAAGAGAATGAGTTACTGGAAGCAAAACAATTGATCCAACAACAGGACATAAAACTTGCCAAAGTGTCGCTGTCAGAAAAAGAACTAGAAGTCCTTGCCCTGAAGGAATTGCTTGATTTGAAAAACAATCTGATCTCAGAACTAGAACAACCCACCAACATCAGTGCGTATCCGAATGATGTCATCATGCAGTTGCGCAAATTGACCGAATTGGAATGGAACAAATTTTATGGTGCTTTTATTGAACAGTATCCCGGTTATCCCCAGCGGTTGACAAAACATCACCCTAATTTGACCAAAAATGAAATACGACTGTTTATATTTGTTAAAATAGGACTTGAAAACAACGAAATCGCTGATATTTTCGGTATTTCCCTAAAAAGTGTATATCAAAACCGCATGAGACTTCGCCAGAAACTCGGGTTGGATGGTTCGGCTAACTTAGAGCATTTTGTCCGATCGTTTTAAAACGGCTATCGGATGGGATGATCTATAAAAAGTAATTGGACTGCACGTTCCACCCACCCCTCACGATACCAGTAGAACGTCTCGGCCGGCCCAATGGCCAACCGAGACGTTCTAGTAAAATGAAAGGTCGCCCCGGCATTCCGAAGCACCCCTTGGATACATCAATGCTACTTCATCTGAATCATCATCCTCGTTGCCGAAGCAGTCGCCGTTTCCAGCGTATAATACATCAAACCACTCGTTTTCAACAAAGTCCTGTCCAACACCATCGCGTTGTAACCCTTTGTATAGTCACCTTTCTGCGTGAATACCACACGACCAGATTCGTCGTACACCGTCAACGTGGCTGAAGCCGCAGCCGGAAGCTGAAATGCGATGGTCGTTTTATCTGTAAATGGGTTTGGCTCGTTCTGATACAACTCAAAACCTGCCCCTTCCGTACTTGTTTCTCCGCGCTGCTGCGCCTCCGTTACCGGGGAAAACCTCAGCTCCACCCGCTCCGGACGGTAATCCGCATGCCAAGCCGAAGCCTCCATGTCTTTCTGACTGATGGACAACACATCGCCCAAAGCATATCCACCCTGTAATACCCGGAAACGAAGCTTGAACATTTCAGGACTGCCGACTTTCGTTTCAGCATTCGCTACGGCCCATACCATGCGCAAACGACCCTCCGCCAAGTCCCACGTGCCAAAGTTATCAGCCTGCATCGGCATGTTCGCGGTCGGAACCACCGCATCCAACGCCAATACTTCCGGGTTGAACCAAAAACACACCTGTAATGCCATCAAATCTTCAAAGTGCTCGCAGCGGAACGGGACATCAACCATGGCTCCCGCGGAGAGGTCGTGGTCAGTCACCGTAAACACAACCGGTATCGGTGGTGCGGGTTTTGTGGCGGGATTTGAGTTGGGTGATACCAGATCACCAATCTTGATCCCTAGAAAATCTTGGTTGGCCTCACTGGTTACCAGACCCATGTAGGCGCGTTTTTCTGCAAAATTCCAGAAGCCTCCCGTGCCATAAGGTGTCGAAAACATCGTACCCGTCGGTACAAAACGCCAAGAATTCTTGAACAGATTCAGCGCAATCGGGTTGTTCAACAACGCGTTCTGAAGCGTCGTAACATCCGTGGTGGTCAGCGTATTGCTCTTGTTGATGTCCGCCGCGATGAAATCATACGGATCTGTAAAGGGTAAGGTACCGCCCACGTGCTGAGACACACGCGTCACGTCCAGGGCGGTAATACCATTGGTTTTACCTGTTGTCTTGGAAGGGGTGAGCTCAAAATTACTACCCGAGGCCGGGAAAGAAAACAAGCCATCGGCCAGCGTAGTAGCGGAAGCAGTGGCATCTCCACTCCAAGCAACAGTGACGCCTCCAACACCCTGATCAGTGTTTGTGCGCCAACGAATTTTTCCGGAAATTTGCTTGCAAGTGACGCCTAAAACAGTGGACGACGAGGTACTGCAACCTCCACTTTCGGTTACGGTGACCGTATAGGTTCCTGCGCTTAGTCCGGTCAAATCTTCAGTGGTTGCATTGTTACTCCAAATATAGCTGTACGGCGCATTACCACCAGTAACGGTCAAGTTGGCTGTTCCGTTTGTCGCCTGGCAAGAAGACAAGGAATTTTGGATAGAAAGTGTGGGATTAGCACACATCGGGGTGGCGGAAACTTTGTTGGAAGGGCACCCCTCTCCGTCTGCATTCACGGCCCGTATACTGACCTCATAGGTCGTTCCGTTCGTCAATCCTGTAATAGTCAATGGGCTGGTCGTAGTTGCAGGATTCAAGGTTGTCCATTGGGGTAGCCGCTCCAGAGATGTACGAGACGTCGCTATACGAGTATAGTATTCATAATTTGTAATGGGCGTCGAACCTGTAAAGGTTGGCGGGGTAAAATCTACCGTTGCCGTTGTATTTCCGGCGGTAATATTCGATATCGTCGGTTCAAGTGGCGCAACCGAGAACTCAGACGCCCCCGGCCAAGCGGTTACATGCACTGTATCGGAAGCTGGTCCTGCGCCCAACGCGTTCACAGCACGGAGCATTACTTCATACGGCGAACAAGGTGCTACATTAGGAATGTTCAGTGGTGTCGTAGTCACAGCAGGACTAGGGACATACCAACTGGTACCTCCATCGGTTGAATATTCATAATTGGTGATGGGGGAGTCTCCATCGCTGACCGGTGGCGTAAACGCAATGGAACCTAACCGTACACCTGGGGTGGCAACCAAGGCAGTGGGCACACCCGGTCTTGCATGTGTACTGAAAAAAGCGCTGTCTGAAAGAGCTGCATAGACACCGTTGTTGTCGTATGCAATACCGCTGAATGGAACTTGGCCCGTAGCGATTTTTTTCCAAGAAATACCATTGGAAGAACTCAAGAGGTACCCTTGTGAGGCATAGGGGGGTACTACCACAAACGCACCACCTGCATGCACTACTTGATACAATATATCAGCCGAGCCGGAAACTTGCTGTGTCCAAGTGGCGCCATCGGGAGACGTGAAAATCCCGCCTTTATAGCCTACTGCCACAAAAATACCGTCGGCAAAGCTAATACCTAGATATCCGTTGCCAATGGATTTGGTCACTGTCTGTGTCCAATTGATACCATCGGGAGATGTCACGACAGTCCGGTTACGTGCTACTGCCACGTGTAAGCCATTCCCATAAGCATATCCAAAAAAATCATCGTTTGGAATGTCCAAGTTTACCGCTGTCCACGTTTCAGCATCGGGCGATGTAACAATGTTTTTGGAGCCGCCAACTGCAACCCAGAGTCCGTTCCCATAACCAACGTTATAAAGATGTTTGCTACTACTAAAACTATGGTCCGTCCAGGTTATGCCATCACTGGAAGTTTGTATCAAACTACCATAGCCTACTGCTACAAATTTTCCATTGTCAAATGTAACATTATTGAACCCTTTGTCCAAATTTCCGCCGTCAGCTGTTTGTTGCGTCCAGTCTACCCCATTGGGTGAGGTATAGATCAACGCTGTATCGGTTCCAATATAGTTTACATAATCGCCATCATATCCCACTGCAACAAAGAGGGCGTTGCCATAGGAGATCCCTCCATCGATGGGCCTCTGGTAGGTCTTATACCAGTTTTTACAGAGCACCGATGGAGAAAGGGTGGTAACAGACGTTCCGGTACATCCATTGCCTGAAGTGACCGTAACCGTGTACGTACCGTAGGAATTTACCGTGATGGTAGCATCGGCCCCCCCGTCGCTCCACAGGTAATCGTACCCATCCCGCATCATCATACGCCTATTGTCGCTGCTGCCTACCGTCAACGTTACCGTATCCCCGGGACAGAGAACGCCGTCGTTGGCTCCGCTGGATATTTCTGCTGCCGTTGTTATGAGAGCCGGCATAACGAGGTTCAGGAAATCAGATGCATCCGAAGCCCCCCCTGCATTAACGGCTCGCAAGCGCACTTTATAGGTGCTGCCAGGCGTTAACTGCGGTATAAACAAGGGGCTGCCGGTCACCTCCGGAACGGGTGTTGTCCAAGTGCTCCCATCATCGGTTGAATATTCGTAATGGGTGATGGGAGAGCCTCCATCGTTGGCGGGTGGGGTAAAGATAATGCTGGCGCTGCAGAAGTCCGTGACTGCTCCCAAGGCAGTCGGTGCGCCCGGCGGGATAAGTTGGCAGACAATTTGGGTATTATTGGTAAAATATCCCGACAACAAGTAATTGCCATCGGCAAGCACCATTAAATCGTAGAAGTACGGCTCATCCTCATAGGTCTCAGGCAATATTTCCGGGCCATACGTGATTCCATCCCAGCTACCGTCGTTGTTTAGGGTAGCAAAATATTGGGTAGGAGTGGTAAATGAACCAGCCACTAGGTACTTACCGTCGGGCTGAATTTCCACTAGGGAAATTTTCTTATCAAACGACACATGGGAGAAACTTGGATCGGGTGTACCATCGGCCAGCATACGGCTCAATGAGCCGGCGGTCAATATTTTCCCATCCGGCAGTAAAGCCGCTGAATTAATTGACCCATAGGTAGAGGCCTGCGATGGACGAAAGGTCGTGTCAATACTTCCGTCGGCGTTCAACTGAACCAACCCTTCATGCGAAAGTTGAAATCCATACACGACACACTTTCCGCTCGGTTGAGCAATAACTCCGTAACAAGTGCTCTGATATACCGGGTTCACCAACAACGCATTGTTTGGAGCAAATGACATATCTCGGGTACCGTCGCTGTTCAGCCGAGCGATGATTTCATTGCCAAGGTACCCTCCAATCAGTATTTTGCCATCAGGCAATATTTCGAGCGCGCTAATACTACCGTTTTGAACCATTGGCAGGTTTGCATTAAAAGTGGTATCCAGAAGGCCATTTTCATCTAAGCGGGCAATATAGTTTCTTGGCGCGGTAAAAAATCCTACAATGAGAATTTTACCATCCGATAGCACTCGTAGATCTTTGGCCGAGAGATTTAGTCCCGGATTGGAAAACGTATTGTCAACTGTACCGTCGGCGTTCAATCTGACAATTCGGTTTGCCGGAGCCCCAAATGACCCTACCAATAATAATTTTCCGTCGGGAAGTTCAACCGTTTTATTGACACTTCCGTCAATGCCCGGCTGCGTAAAACCACCGCGGCACTGCGCGTGCAGATCATAAACGGAAGGTGAAAACAAAAAAAAGAGTACCGGTACGAGTGGGTAACAAGACGACCTTACCGTTAAGGCAAAATGCTTGATCAGCAGCATTAAAATTGAAGGATAATAAGCAGTACGTTGCATTCTACAGATGATTTAAAATAAAAACAGAATTACTGAAACACATGGCTAGGGGTATTTGCCCAAGGCAAATGGGTGTGACTAACTTTACAAGGAGAATAACTCACACAATAAGAAATGAACTTTTCGCAACGCAAATATCTCGCTAACCTATTCGTCAACATAATTTTCTATATGTACATTTTTATGTACATTTTTATGTGTATTTTTTCAATTCCAACCCTGTTTTTTATGTACATATCCATCCATACACATCACAATACACTCGTTTTTCAACAAAAAATGAACGTATTTAAATAACTGATCCGTTGGTCTTGTGTAGGAGACAGTACGTCGGTCGCCGAGCGCTAGACAAGTTATTATTGATATACTTTTTTTGTCGCACAACAAGTCCTGGATCGAATCCGCTCCATTCTGGCTTCCATGTCATATACCGTGGTATATTTCGAATTATTCTTATCTTTGTTCAACAACCAACTCAGCGAACAGCAATGGGGAAGAAATTACCAATCGGGCTTCAGGATTTTCGCGGTATCATCGAAGGTGGGTACAAGTATGTGGACAAGACCCGCTACGTGCACGCCCTTGCCACGGGTGGTAAATACTATTTCCTCGCCCGCCCCCGCCGCTTCGGAAAATCAATTACCATCGCCGTGCTCCATGAACTGTACAACGGCAGTCGCGAACTGTTTACAGGGCTCTGGATCGAAGATAAGTGGGACTGGAACAGAAAAAATCCCGTGATACGTATTTCCTTCACCGTATTGGGTTTTCAAGAGCTTGGACTGCGGGAAGCCCTCGAACAAGAATTGCAACAACAGGCCAAAGCTCATTCCGTAACCCTGACAACCAAGGGAATCACCGGGCAGTTTAAAGAGTTAATCAACAAGTGCGCCATCAATGGAAAAGTGGTCGTCCTCATCGACGAATACGACGCACCCATCATTCACTACTTGGGAAAAAATATCGAAAAAGCGTACGAAAACCGCGAAATTCTCAAGGAATTCTACACCGTTTTAAAAGATTGTGACCAGTTCCTAGAACTCGTATTCATCACAGGCGTCAGCAAATTCTCCAAAGTCGGCATCTTCTCCGGCATGAACAACCTCAACGACCTCACCCTCCAAGCCGATTATGCCACCATGCTCGGTTATACCCAAGAAGAACTCGAATCCAACTTCGCAGAAGAAATTGAAACCGCAGCCTCTAAACAAAACCTTAGCCAACCTGAACTACTGGAGAAATTGCGGGAATGGTACAACGGGTATCGGTTTCATGCCTCCGCCAATAAAGTGTACAACCCCGTATCCGTCAACCTCTTTTTCAACGAAAAAGAATTCAAAAATTTCTGGTTCACCACCGGAACACCATCCTTCCTCGTCAACCTTC
>JBIPOY010000515.1:0-2638 GCA_044378705.1 Saprospiraceae bacterium | reverse complement strand
GGCAGGTGGTCTCTGAGTCTCGAAGTATCCAGGTTGGGAAATTGGTAAAAGCATGGAAATAATTATGGCACTAACTCTGCATGGACGAAAAGTTGCGCTAAACGCGCAGCCTTCGCCCATGCTAACGTTCGAGGCATCGATAGGGGAGAAAACGCACTATCCATGATGCCTAATTTTGGTGCACTATTTCCAACAACACGAACCTACGCCTGTGCCGGATCGCTTCGAGTAGATTCCAAGCGTCTTAACTTTCAGAGAAGATGACAAGCCTTTTCTGTTGGTGGCTAAGAACAAGTAGGAGGCGGTCATGCAAGATTCGAGATGCCAAATGAGAAAGCATCTTTTTTCATTAGACGGCTTTTTAAGCAAAAAAATAAATAATATATATGCTTGACATACAAATATTTATGAATAAAATTAAAAAATATATAGCAAACTTTTAATTTTGGGATTTGCTAATTTTCCCGTAATTTTGACTCTTATTAGCCATGAAAAAAAATATCCACTACCACTTAGAAATCGAAATCGACCGCTTGACCAATAGCGTGCAAAACACAATTTCAGGCGATAGTTTTGCAACAGACGTGTTTGAGGTTGCCAAAGCCGACCTGAAAAACGTTGTCAAAGCCAATGGCTGGAAATTCGATTGGAAGGCTGTGGTAAAAGAGACTGACAGAAAGGTTTACAAACTCACGATAAAAGACAACCCCGACATCATCCAAGGTTTGGCAAGCATTAGTGACTATGGCGACCATTTTTATCTTCACCTGGTAGAAAGTGCGCCATTCAATCTTGGGAAAAGTAAACTTTATGCTGGTGTTCCAGGGAACTTGTTTGCGTTCACTTGCAAACTCTCTTGGGATAAAGGCTATGACGGTTTTGTTTCTTTTCAATCCAAAACTAAACTGATTGAACACTACGAATCATCACTGGGCGCAACCCATGTTGGAGGACACAAGATGGTAATATAACCAAAGGCGGCACTCAAACTTATCAAACAATATTTTCAAACATAAACAGATGGGACATATAAAAGAACCTGCCGGCGTTGATCTCAATGTAGGTCCTATGCCATTCTCTGCCGAGGATCGTCAAGAGGTAAGTGCAATCATTGCGCAATACAAAAGCACAGGCGAGATGCCTAAGTTGCCGCGAAAGAGCAAGTCAAGAAGAAGAAAATTTGTTGTCATTAAAGATAGTCTGCTTGAACGAGCAAAATCTAGGACTGTAAAGGAGAAATCCATCGTTTTAGGATCAGATAAATAATAATGCGTTGAACTAAGCACTACTGCCCATGCTGCCTAAACGTAGCACAGGCAGCAGTGCCAACGTTCGAGACCACGAACTTTGCAATATAGGCGAACGAAATCAGCACACACAGAAGGGTGGTTTTGACATTACAAAGGAAATTTCATTATACCCTAACCCGACAACAGGGCATGTTTACTAGACCCGTGCACAAGACGGGCCTGTGACGGTAAAGGTATTCAACTCACTAGTGCCGCGTCCAGCCATGCGAATGTGCGGGACTGGTGGGTTGTCGTAGCTAAACAATCCAGCAACAAATATTATTTAATTTTGCTTTCCCCTTAAGGCATCACCATAAAAACTCAGAACATTGGCAAACCTGCCTGGAGTGAGTCTGGGGGCGAGATCGTCTTTTCGCCGGACGGGACAAAAATGGCGCAGTTCAACACGAGGGATGACCTTTGCATTTTTGATTTCGATCGCTGTACGGGAGTATTATCCAATCTGATTCCTATCAGCTTTGAGGACGGAGAAGAAGATGAGACATCCGCAGGATTGGCATGGTCGGCCGATGGACATTATTTATATGCCGCAGAAATTGACCGGGTTCTCCAGTTCGATGCCTGGGCCGCCGATATTTTAGCGTCCAGGATCACCATTGCAGTACGTGAATTCAGTTCTGATTGTCAATTGGGGTCATTTCTTGGCCATTTGGAACTTGGGCTCGATGGACGTATATATTGCAGACCTGAGAGCGGCCAGGACGCTTATGAGGTTTGCCTAACGGTGAGCAACCAGTATGGTAGCGATACCAAATGCAGGACAGTGTGGGTATCAACCAGCAGCAGCAACGAATTACAGGGCGGCGGCGACTTGAAAATTTATCCCAACCCAACTACCGGTATCATTTACTTCTCCGATCCTGCCGTGACGTTGGTGCGCGTATTTGACAACATCGGTCGTCTGCAACTACAACAAGAGGTGACAGAAGACCGACTTGATCTTTCTCATTTGCAACCCAGCATTTACCGCTTGCAGGTATTTCGAGGGAGTCAAATCCCAGAGATGCGAAGCGTCGCTATCTCCATTCGTTGATATTACTTGGAAAGTCAGCCTCCCACCAACCCCATATTGTCTCCTATTTCTAGCTGCCCGATCATTGCGGTCCTAAAAATAGGAAGAATGAATGGGAAACAAGCACAGCGTTTACCAGCGTACAGCTGAGATGGTGTAAATCATCCGCCATGATGTGCTCAACAGGATTGCTTTTATTAGTAAAACTGGTGAGGCGGCACGCTGTCTGGCCCAAAAATGGCCACTTTTTTGTCTCAGACGCGACCTCGCTAACCAGTTACCTTTTACAAAAATTGCGCAACTGGCAGCATTACTG
>JBIPOY010000514.1:0-2639 GCA_044378705.1 Saprospiraceae bacterium | reverse complement strand
ATTCCGATACAAATGCTCTTTCCGGAAGGGAAAAAAAAGGCATTGATATTGAGCTATGATGATGGAAGGATTCAAGACAGACAGTTGGTTAAACTTATGAATAAGTATCAGTTAATCGGAACATTTCACGTAAATTCAAATAAACTTGAAATGAATGATTATCTGAGTAAAAATGAAATAAAAGAACTTTTTATAGGGCATGAAGTTTCCGGGCATTCTTTTAATCATCCTAATTTAACAGCATTATCTAAAATTGATATTATTTATGAAGTTATTGAAGATAGAAAAGAATTGGAAAAACTAATGAATTATCCTATTAGAGGGATGGCCTATCCGTTTGGTAACACTGATGCTGTAGTTATTGACGCTATAACAGGATTAGGCATTGAATATGCCCGAACGGTGGATGATACCTATAATTTCAAAATCCCTGAAAATTTCTTAAAATGGCATCCAACCATACATCAGTTTTCTAAAGCATTTTGGAAACCCAATAACCCTGAAAATGATACAAGAGAATTAGCTGTTTTTTATAAAACGATAAATGACTTTTTGCAAACAAATGAATTAGCCGTATTAGATGTTTGGGGACATTCTTGGGAAATGGGAACGGACCAAACTAAATGGGATGAAACCGAAAAATTCTTTCAAATGATTGCCAATAACCCCTCCATTTATTACACATCTCAAATCGATTTAGTAGATTATATCAATGCTTTTAAAAATTTGAAATTCACGGTGGATAAGAAAATAGTCTATAATCCTAGTTCAATCACATTATTTTTTAATTTTAATGGCAAAACACATACTGTTTTAGCTGGCAAAACAAGTCTTGTATTGAATGATTGAAGTAAGCCTCAACCCCATACGCCATCAATAGAAGACAACATGGGCTTCGTGGGAGGCTTACTGAGCGTTTTAATGCTTGGTTTATTTGTTGGCTTCAAAAAAAGAACCCCGCAAACAAACACAAAATATAGACAAATCTAGACTTTTTAGAATTTGAAGAACATAAAAAAAGCGTGTAAAACCTTGGTTTTACACGCTTTTAGACTGTATTAGACAATCATCTGGCGGAGAGAGAGGGATTCGAACCCCCGGTACCGGTGAAGGTACGTCTGATTTCGAATCAGGTGCATTAAACCAACTCTGCCATCTCTCCGGGTGAAAAAGTATTCAGCACTGGTACAAACCGCACAATACGTGTGAAAAATTTAATGTATTAGTCGGGTAAAAACATTAAAAAAATTACTCAAACCTTCTGAGAAGGTTTGAGTAATTGAAGCGGAGAGACGGGGATTCGAACCCCGGATACGCTTTTGGCGTATACACACTTTCCAGGCGTGCTCCTTAAACCACTCGGACATCTCTCCAGTAACAATAAATGAACGTAAATACTTAATTGGTCGCGTAAAAGTCAAAAAAATACATTTTTGACCGGACAGTGTACCACTTAAATATTAAAAAAGAACGGAATTGAAAATTGAACCCGTTAAAAATCCTTTACAAGAAGTATTTCAAACGGTGCGCAAAGGTAACTTCAATTTTTCGAAAAATCAAACAAGAATTTTTATGTTGTGCAATGTAACTTTGTGATTATATGAGATTATTTTTTTTAGATCAAAGACGTACAAGGCAACTGGCCACTTTTCTGCTATTATCGGGCACAATTGTGTGTATTTTTCCCGCCCCCCATCCGCTAATGAACTATTGGGCCAGCAGTGTTATGTTTGTAAGTTTTGGTTATCTGTTGTTGGGGCTGATTTTCTTTTTTATCAATCGCGTGCGTTTGATGTTTGTATGTATGGGGTGTTGTGCTGCGATTTGTTTTTTTCATTTGGAAATTAAGCCCATCTATGAAAGAGCGCTGATGAATACAGTTGAAGAAAAACCTGCATTAGACAGCTTGAAAATGAATAGCCCTTTTAAAAATGAGTATAAAACGGAGAATTAAGAGTATTGAATATGCTCTAATAGGAGTTGCGGACATGGTTAAAAACCAGCCCAATGCCCGTATTCATTTCATTTTTTCCGCTGCGGTTGTCATCGCCGGGTTTCACTACCACATTTCCAAGGCTGAATGGCTTGCTGTGATTATCTGTATGGCAATGGTACTAGGGCTAGAAGCGCTCAACACTGCCGTCGAATACCTTTGTGATTTGGTCTCACCCGAATACCATCCCTTGGCAGGAAAAGCGAAGGATGTTGCCGCTGCGGCAGTGTTCATTGCAGCCATAGGGGCTGTGGGGGTGGGGCTACTGGTGTTCGCACCACCCTTGCTGGAGGAAGTTCGCAGCCGATAGGGCAATATTCAAACCACAATAGGATCAAAAGTGTGTTTAGGTGTGGCAAACACTGGGTTAAGACTCCAGCGCTGCGGCACCACTTACGATCTCGCCCAATTCAGTTGTTATCGCTTCTTGGCGGGCTTTATTGTAATTGATTTTTAACGCTTTGAGTAGTTCTTCTGCGTTTTCTGTTGCTTTATCCATAGAAGTCATCCGTGCGCCGTGCTCCGACGCTTGGGTATCCAGAATACTTTTATGGAAAGACAGTTGGAGAATACTGGGGACCAGATGTTCTAGGAGTTGTTGTTGGTCCGGTTCAAAGAGGTAGTCTGCTTTTTTGTGTTTTGTTCA
>JBIPOY010000142.1:0-7807 GCA_044378705.1 Saprospiraceae bacterium | reverse complement strand
ACAGCCCGAACGGGAGGCGCCGGGCAATATTTCATACCCTACCCGATTGTTGTAATCGTAACGTGTACCATTGACGACATAAAACTCATCGGGGCAGAGGGTGTCTCGCAAATTGGAAAAGGGTGGCGTAAGGACTTCGATTTGTACATTGACAATACTGTCGCATCGACCATTCGGAATTACTTCAGTACCTTGTGGATGATACGTGTGATAAGCCGTCCCATTGACGAAGAGTGTGTCACCCTCACAAATGGTAAAAAAAAGATTGGTTATCACCGGCTGAAAATATGTAAGCTCGACAATGACAACACTGTCGCCCCCAAGATAGGCTCCTCCCGGAAAAACTACCTGACCTGAGGGATTAGAAGGTCCAAAGACCTGATCGCCAACAACAACCTCCTCGTTGGAGCAAAATGAATCTCGCAAGATATATTGGCCACTCTGTGCCACGCCGGAGGTCAAAGACAGAAAAAAAATGACCGTAATAAACACCTGTTGTAAATTATAACGCATGATTAAAATGCCGAAAAGGGAAGGTACAATCATTCAAAGACAACAAAATATAAACACAAAAATCGTACAAGTTTTCCGATAAAGTGAAAACAAATTTCAAAGCAAAACCATTCACACTTTTTTTGCAAACCTACCCATGATTGCTTCCAAAAATATTTTTTTAAGCTTGATGTTCTTGTTTTGGGGTGCGTCAAGTCTTTTTAGTCAAACGAATACTATCCGCAACGTATTGGCCGTCGAACAAACACGATTTGACGCTATGATTAGGTCTGATACCAATCTGTTGAGCTATTTGTTGGGCAATGAACTGATATACATCCATTCCAATGCACTAAAAGAGGATAAAAAGGGCCATATTCGATCTATCTCTTCCGGAAAAATAGTGTACCAACAAATGACCCGGGAAGAACCCACTGTTCGGACTTTCAGGAAAATTGCGGTCACTACCGGTGTAATCAACGTAAAAGGAATCATTTCAGGAAACCCTTTTGACGTAAAAATGTTTTACACTGCAATCTATAAAAAGAGACAACACCGTTGGTTGCTTGTCCATTGGCAAAGCACACGTTTACCCTAATTTTTCTCTATGTTCAAAAAATCGACTCCTTCTAAATCGTCGGAGCTTGTTGAAAACCGCGATTACTACCTAGAAAACGGGTATTTTGTACTGACAGAATCATTTTTGGAGCAACGGGGTTATTGCTGCGGCAGCGGTTGTCGCCACTGCCCCTACCCCAAAAAAGAAAAAAACGCCCCTCTGAAAGCAACCCT
Organism: Saprospiraceae bacterium; assembly: GCA_044378705.1. Classification (GTDB taxonomy): domain Bacteria; phylum Bacteroidota; class Bacteroidia; order Chitinophagales; family Saprospiraceae; genus M3007. Next base: position 6,523 of record JBIPOY010000142.1, on the reverse strand, counting down.
TAAATCCGTAGTATGATGATCTAAACACGGCCCTTACGATTGTCCAGATTATCCAACTGCAAGGCTTGTATCAGCGCCTGTATTGCCTTTCCGTAATATGCGTCATAGGTGTAGCCTGAATTTACCAACGTGCGGACCCAAACCCGGTAGTCTTTTTCACCGCTGTGAACCAATGGAGAAAAAGGAGCGGTATTGGCCAATAAAATACTTTGTTCTCGAAAACTACCCCACAAGTTGTTGAAAATAGGAATTTTTACGGTTTTATTTCCTTTGCTTTTTCCATTTTGACGATGCGCTTGAAGGTGATACTGCAAGAAAAAATGGTTGTTTTTTTGGGCCATCAAGTTTTCACCGGCATCACTTTCCAGCAAAGCTTGAGCCAATAAAATACTTGCCGGTACACCAGAATTCCGCATTTCAGCAACGGCGATAGGGCCCATTTTTTTTACAAAGCGCTTGCAATTCCCCATGCTGCGGGAAACCACAGCATGAGGGACACCACAACGCGCCGCATACTTTGGGTCGATGATGAAAGTAGTGTTGTTGATCACTTCTCCCTCGCTGAATATTTTGGGTGATTTATCCGGTTTGGACGCAAAGAATTCCCAAATATTGGCATTCCACTGCCCGATTTTTTGCTCTACCCAAGCATTGTGGGTAGAAAAATAGCCGACGTTGAAGGACATATTTTCCGTCCAGACAAGGTGCGTGAGCCCCATTACGACGATTAATCTCCACAAAAAACGCTCCATCAGAAAATCTTTGTGTTCAGATGCCCATCTATAACCGGCACTAAAATCCTGGTTCGTGTTAGTTTTGATGTCTAGCATGTGTCATTCGTTTGATATTAGATGCAAAATTAAGGCATTTATTTGAATAAAAAAACATTTTGTTTTAAATTTTATTCATAAAGATTGTCGCTATGCCATCAATTTTTACGGCTTTTTTGTCATTAATACGATAGTTTTGAAGAAAAACCTATTTTTGCACCCATTCGTGTATTTTTTACAAAAAGGGGGCTCCAATGGGCCTTTTTACTATTGCATGGTATTTTAAAACGAACTTTCATAAATTATGGTAATCATAGCAGACTGTGGATCGACAAAATGCGACTGGCTAATATTGCATGGTGGGCGCGACCAACAACTGGAAAACACGGTTGGTTTCAGTCCATTTTTTCACACCACGGAGGAGATTAAGTCAATTTTGGTTGAGCAACTGATTCCGAAACTTAACCCATCGTTGGTAAGCGAGGTATATTTTTATGGTACCGGCGTTCACGATGCGCACCGTGGTGAAATTGTAGGCGCTGCCATCCGAGCTGTTTTCCCTTCGGCCAAGGTTGAAGTAGAGCATGATTTGCTGGCTGCTGCGCGATCCGTATGCGGTCACAGTGCTGGAATCGCGTGTATATTGGGAACAGGCTCGAACAGTTGTTACTACGATGGCAAGCAAATTTTGGACAATGTTCCCTCCTTGGGCTGGTTGTTGGGAGATGAGGGCAGTGGAACCCACCTAGGAAAGGCCCTGCTGCGCGCTTGGTTTTATCGGGAATTACCGGCTGATTTGAATACTGCGTTCAACAACGCCCATCCGGAAGGTCAAGATGCCATCAAAGACAAGGTGTACGACAAAGGTGCGAACGCCTACCTTGCTACTTTTACACGATTTTTGGGTGACAACCTCCAACATCCATTTGTACAAAACCTTGTGTCCAGCAGTTTGGGTGAATTTTTAGACCGTCAGGCATGTAAATACAGTGGTTATCAGCATGTTCCAATGCATTTTGTCGGATCAATCGCTTTTCATTTTCAAGATATTTTGAGCAAGTGCTTGGAGGAAAGAAAATTAAAATTGGGTATAGTCATTCGAAAACCAATTTATTCACTTGCTGATTTTCACCGGCATAAAACCGATCAGTAGTGCATGTAATGCGTTGACATAGGCACCTCGCCATATCTCCTAAAGACCATATTGGTTGTTAGACGCGACCACCTAACCGGTTACATTGCTTGATTGGATGATTGAAGAACATTTTTGAAATAAAAAAGATGTCAAAAGAAATAAAACGGATTGCAGTTTTTACCTCCGGAGGAGATGCGCCAGGCATGAATGCGGCGGTACGCGCCATTGTTAGAAATGCTTTTAACAACGACCTACACATATACGGTATCATGCGAGGGTATGAGGGTATGATTGATGGCACCATTCGTCGTCTGGAGACAACCGATGTTGGCAATATCATTCATCGTGGCGGCACCATATTAAAGACGGCCAGAAGCCAGCGTTTTATGACGCCCGAAGGCAGGAAGCAAGCGTATGAAAACCTTTGTGATAGCGATATTGACGGGCTGATTGCCATTGGTGGCAACGGTACTTTTACAGGTGCCACGAAATTTATGGCTGAATTTCCGGATATTCCGATGATAGGCATTCCTGGGACAATCGACAACGACCTGTTTGGCACTGACTTTACGATTGGCTTTGACACCGCCGTAAACACATCCGTACAAGCGGTTGATAAAATTCGTGACACAGCCGACTCCCACAATCGCTTGTTTTTTGTGGAAGTAATGGGGCGCCATTCCGGCTTTATTGCCCTTCATACTGCCATTGCCGGCGGTGCGGGAGGCGTACTGATACCGGAAGAAGACACCTCCATAGACGATCTGGTACGGCTGCTCAAGCGTGGCGCTAAGCGCGCGAAACTGTTCAGCATCGTCATTGTAGCCGAAGGCAACAAGATGGGTACCGTATACGACATTGCGGCTCAAGTAGAAGGCAAGATTGACTTATACGACGACATAAAAGTAACCGTCATCGGCCACTTACAACGCGGTGGCTCGCCGTCATCTTTCGACCGTGTGCTGGCGTCCATTTTAGGTTTCTCCGCTGTAGAAGGCTTAATGGCCGGAAAATCCGGTGTAATGGTGGGCATTCGAAACAACAATGTTCAGTACACATCATTTGAGGAGGCCATTTCCAAGAACAAGCCCCTGAACAAAGAATTACTACGAATGGCGCATATCCTGGCTCAATGATGTTTCAGCGCGTATGCTTCTATCCGATTGCGCATCATATTTTCTACGGTCTCCCGCAGGAGCGGAATATCCATGACCGTCATATCAGCGGTTACAATGGGATCTTCCCAAACAACTTTTACGACCCCGGGCTGTAGCCCATCGCCGTTGGCGCCGGTAATTTCCTGCATATTGATCAGCGTCTGTACGGCAACGGGTGCTCCTGTTTGGATGGCAATTCGGAATGCGCCATCATAAAACGGTGCAAGCCGTTCGGCGGTTCGGTTTCTACTCCCCTCAGGATAAATAAAAATACTCCAACCCTCCGCCAGTTGTTGCTTCAGCGCCACCACACTCCGCGCGCGGCTCATGGCACTACTCCTATCCACAATGAGGCACATTTTGCCTACTATGAAGCCGAAAACAGGTATTTTTTTCAACTCTTGTTTCGCCAGAAATCTAAAAACGCCCGGATAGGCATGTGCGTTGATGATAAAATCAAGGGATGATCGATGATTCCCCACGATGACGTACGACTGCGTACGCAGCAGTTTTTTCCTACCCTCTACTTGCATGCGAATACCCACCAATCGGAGGAAAAAAGGCGTGAAAACATGGTGTAAGTACCAGATGTTGTGGCGCAATGCACGAGCTCCAGGGGATACCACCAAATTAAAAACCACCAGCGGCAAACTCAAAAACATCAACAGCAGGAAGATGAAGACAGCCCAAAGGGCCCATATTTTTCTGAATAGATTCACACCTTTATTTTTTTGGGCATAAAAGTAAAAAAAAGCGGCCGATGCCTCAGCGATGTAGGTAGTTGAAAAAAATATTTTCGTTCAGGAGCAGTTTGGCACAGAACTTGTAATTGATATAACAACCGTATTTTTAATATTCCGTTTCACCGCTAACGCTGACGAAGTTTATCAAACCAGACTTCTGATGACTCACGAAAAGTATCATGACTGCCGCATTTTTTGACGCATCAAACATTCCCCAAAAAGCCGAAGGAAATGTTGAATTATTGCAAAATTCTCCCAACCCTTTCATTGAAATGACTTTGTTGTGGTTTCGATTGCCTGCTACCGCCAACGTTTTACTGCGCATTTTCGATGCCGTTGGCAAAGAAGTAGCCGCCAAAACAGGCTTGTACCAATCCGGAGAGAACCACATGCTATTACACCGCGCAGACCTTCAAGAACCTGGGTTTTATACCTGTCGTTTAGAAACACCCTTTGGCACTGCGAGCCGCAAATTGATGATGTATTGAATCGAAAAACAATTCTCAAGTAATAATATCGGGAAAAAGAGCATCTAATTTTTTTTAAATCCAACTTTCCCGTAAAAGTCGCCTGTGGTGTATAACCCCGGCGGCTTTTTTTGTTTATATCTTAGGAAAGCCCTTGGGCACACCAATGAAAAGCCCTCATAGCGCGTTGCGCTACAAGGGCTTTATAAACCACTGTGACGCTGCATCTTAAATGGCGTCACAGGTGATTGCTGACCGCAGGGGACACTAGAAAAGTTCTACCCCAGCAAAGTGAAATGCACCTTCGATAGCAGCATTTTCATCGCTATCAGATCCGTGGACTGCATTTTCACCCACACTGGCCGCGTATTGCGCACGAATGGTGCCGGGGGCAGCGTTGGCCGGGTTCGTTGCACCGATTAAGGTTCTGAAATCTTCCACAGCATTGTCTTTTTCCAAGATGGCCGCTACAATGGGGCCACTGCTCATGAATGCACACAATTCGCCATAGAAAGGACGTTCTTTGTGTACTTCGTAGAATTGACCAGCTTTTTCGAGGCTGAGTTGTGTTAATTTCATTGCAACGATGCGGTAACCTGCCGCGTTGATCATTTGAAGAATATTGCCAATGTTGCCGGCACGTACTGCATCGGGCTTAAGCATGGTGAATGTGCGATTTCCTGCCATTTTTATTGCTAATTGAATGTTAAAAGTTAATAAAAGGGGTGCAAATACGTGGATGCGAAGCCCAAAAAATAAAAGTAAGGAACAACCTATCCCATCGCCTTCGCTTAAACCGCAAAGGTAGAACAAGATTTTATTTCAAATGAACCAGAAAAAAAGGTTTTCAAAAAAATATTCTGTGGCAACACGGACTTTTTTAGCGTTTGAATCCGTACTTTTGCCTGCTTTTTTAAAAAGCAATCATTATGGAATTTCCAACCTCGCTTCGCCAATTAATCTGTGTACCACAAAATGTGGCCATTTTTTCCCACCGCAATCCTGACGGCGATGCCATTGGCAGCGCGCTTGCCATGCGATATTATCTGGAACAATACGGGCACACCATTCACGTTATATTCCCGTCAGAATTTCCAAAAGAATTTGAAGCGTTGCCCGGATCATCCGATATTTTGATTTGGGATATCCATACTGAAGAATGTAAGCAGGTACTGTCCCACAAAAACCTTTTCTTTTACCTTGATTTTAATTCCCTGGGCAGAATTGATCGTCTGGGGGATTTTGTTAGAGATTTGCCGGGAAAACGCATCATGATTGACCATCATTTATTCCCGGACCCAATTGCTGACTATGTTTTTTCTGAACCCGAGGCCAGTAGTACCTGTGAATTGATATACCGGTTTATGGAAGGAATGGGGGATGTGCTCAAGATTAGCCCTACGGTTGGAAAGTGTATTCTTACCGGTATCATCACCGATACAGGCTCATTTCGACATGCAACCAATCCGTCCATCTACCGTATCGTGGCAGACTTGGTAGAGCGCGGCACAGACGACACTGCTGTTCAGGACATGATTTTCAATTCTAGCGATGAGAAAAACCTTCGTTTGTTAGGTCACTGCCTCTCCAATCGGATGGAATATTGGCCTGAATACCGCACAGCACTTATTTGGCTTTCCAAAAAAGACTATGAAACCTTTGACATACAACGTGGGGATACGGAAGGCATTGTCAACTACCTCCTTAGTATCCGTGATGTGCGCTTGGCGGCTTTTGTGCACAACCAGCCAACCGTTGTCAAACTCAGTCTTCGTTCGAAAGGCGATTTGGATGTACAAGAAATCTGTAAAAAACACTTCAACGGCGGTGGACACAAAAACGCCTCCGGTGCGTTTTCCCACAGCAGTTTGAAGGAGACCATAGAAAAGTTAAAAAAAATACTCCCGGAATACAAACACGTGCTGACAGGAAACTAAGCACGACTTTCAGTACTCAATGCCCGTGATTCCAATCAACCACACTGCGTAAAAATTTATTCAACCTGAATCTTTAAATTTCATCAAAAAAGAAATGCGGAATCTCTTGTTTTTGGCTTTAACAGCCTTCTTATTTGTACAGGCCTCTTGCGACAAAGGCGGACCCATCGTAACCAAAGGTGGCAACACGGTGATCAATCACACAAACAACAAAGGCCCCAAAATCACCCACGGTCAAACGGTGTTAATCAGCGTTAATACTTGGCTGAATGACTCCCTCATCCAAAGTACCCAGCGCGACAACGAAGGGCCTC
>JBIPOY010000141.1:0-7815 GCA_044378705.1 Saprospiraceae bacterium | reverse complement strand
GGATTTCACGCGTTGGATTTTCTTCCTCTCTGACAACCAAATATTGGTGTTCCGGAACATCTCGTATTGCCAATACGCGACAGAAAGTCATTGTGCCTGTGGCGGGTACCCCATCTGATGCATCGGATAGCATTGGGGTATGAGCGTGCGTTGCGTCTGAAGGCGCGATGGTCAACAAGTTTACAGACTCATTCACAGCGTCTGCTCCTATCTGAATCAGGGCTTCCGAGGCAATCGCGCCATTGCGCACCCTTTTTGCTGCTTGTCTGAATTGGTGGATGCGCCTTAAAGCATCCGGATGGAATTGAAAGCGTTGTCCAGCGTAACAGATGCGCGTGAAAAAAGTACTGAAAGCAATTTGTTCTGCTTTCGTTGCTTCAAAAAAGGCGCGTTCCATCAACCCAACCAAAGCCAGTACCTTTTCACTTGGAGACCAAGTTTCTTGCTGTACTATTTTTTCTGTTTCTCGATGGAAAAGGGGTATTATGGCAGGTTGGAGCATCTATTTAGCCCAAGTGTTGTACTTCAAAATACAATAAATAGCGCGGAAGGCATCGCGCCAACCAATCTTTTTTCCTTCGGCATAAGTACGCCCGTAGTAGGAAATACCGACCTCGTAAATACGCACCAAGGGCAGTCTGCTTATTTTAGCCGTTACCTCAGGCTCAAAACCGAATCTTTTTTCTTGAAGGTTCAGTGATTGAAGCATGTCTGTTCGGAACATTTTGTAGCAAGTCTCCATGTCTGTAAGATTGAGGTTGGTGAACATATTGGAGACGAAGGTGAGGAATTTGTTGCCGATGCTGTGCCAGAAAAACAGGATTCGGTGGGGTTTTCCGCCCATAAAACGGGATCCAAACACCACGTCCGCATATCCATCTAGGATGGGTTTTAGTAGAATATTAAATTCTGCAGGGTCATACTCCAAATCGGCATCTTGTACGACAGTGTAGGTACCCGTTGCATGTCGGATACCCGTATGCAGCGCAGCACCTTTCCCTTGGTTTACTTCATGGGCTAGGTATTGTATGCGCAGGGAGGGATTGGCCTCCATGTATCGCCGTATGGCGCCTGCCGTATCATCTTTGGAGCAGTCGTTGGTAATGATGATTTCTTTTTGAAGCCCGCCCACCAGCGCCAGATCTTTTATTTTATCCAAAATAAGGTGTATGGTGCGCTCCTCGTTGTAAACTGGTATGACAATTGATAGATAGTCTTTCATGATGTGACCCTAAAAGTAATGATTTGCTTTTATGTTTGGGCGAAGGTAAGTTTGGTTTGATAATTGTGAGAAAAAGACATGCTTTGGTCTTTTAAAAAAATTTAACCAAATATACGTAAAATGCATAAAACATATCGCAAAGTTATAGCGTTAATTTGTTTCTAATCAATTGTTTAATCTCGTCCCAAATCTAAAAAAAACCGATTCAGAAAATGGCTTTTCAACATTCAAGTAAAATTAATCGCCTTTTGCAAAAGGTTCCAAGACTCGCTGTTGCGTACATTCGTCGTAAAATTGCCCGGCAGGCCAAACGCATCATACCGCTTGATGATTGGAATGCACATTGGCTTGGAGAGGAAATGAGGCCCTTCAACAGCCTCATCCGTTAAATTTTTATAATTTTGGCCCCATTAAAAGGCTTCACGCTAATTTTTGCCACAGGCACATATTGGTATGAAGCCTTTTTTGTCGGTGGTAATAAACAAGCGAATCAGTAGCGAATCAACATGGATGTAGAGAAGCAGCTTAAAAAGCAGGAAGCGCGTACCCGTTCTTTTCAAAAAAAAATGACGTACGCCTTTGTGTATCCGTTCAGTTCCGGTATTGTGATCTACGGTGGTCTCATGACGTTTTCGGTTGTTTTGACCAATGTTACGGGCCTTTTACCACAAATTGCGGTTGACTTGTACCAGGGTGATTTGGCCACGGCGGGGTCTATCTTTATTTGGTTGTTCGCGTTTTTTTTGGGTGGTTTTTTTGCCGGTTGGTGCGTGGAGCGGGAAAAGCTACTAAAATGGCGTTATCTTCACTTGATTCCGTTACTAACGGTGGTGGTGCTTTTTTCATGGGTGGGGTTTTCCGGTAAAAGTTCTGAAACATTTCATCTAATTGTATTTCCAGCGATGATACTCTTTTCGATCGGTATCCAAAACGCCATGGTGAGCCTTACTACTTCGTCTCTTATAAAAGCCAGTCAGATGACGGGCGTGGTCAACGAGCTAGGGGTTGATATTGCCGAGATATTTCATTCTGAAGGCGAAAAAAGGCGTCTTATTCAGCGTGAAGCTTTGTTGCGCCTGATTGTTATGTCTAGTTTTTTATTGGGAGCCTTGTGTAGTGTTGCTATCTTTCCGCATTCCGGCACGCGTATTTTTCTCATGCCAGCCAGTATTATTGCCGCTGTTATTTTAAACAATCTTTGGAGTACTCAAAAGAAAAAATGATGGTACCTAATACATTTTGGTCTAATTTTGCCTTCGATCCCACTTGATTGTTCACGAAAAAAAATTATTTTTTAAAGAAAAAAAATGTCTGAAAACAAAAATACTCCGACACAGCCCGCTATCAACATTGAAATTTCAGAGGAAATAGCCGAGGGTCTTTATTCCAATTTAGCCATTATTTCGCATTCCAATGCAGAATTTGTGGTTGATTTTATTCGTCTCATGCCCAATATGCCCAAAGCAAAGGTTAAATCGCGTATTGTTCTTACACCACAACACGCCAAGCGGTTGTTGGCAGCCCTTCGCGACAATGTAACCAAGTATGAGATGCAGTTTGGAAAAATTGATGAGCCCGATCAACCGCTCCCTCCGATGAATTTTGGAACGCCAACCGCTCAGGCCTAAGCCTGTCTTAGTAGAAAGTTGATGCTGTGGGAAAAGTGTGTAATTCGGAAACAAACGATGGGTATAAAAAGGCCAATTCATGGATTTTGATGCCCATTGACCCACAAATGGACCCACGCGCATAAATTTCATACCAAATTCTTAGATCAACAAATGCCGGAGCGACTTGTTACGTTCCGGCATTTGTTTCGTTGTAAGACTTGTGCCTCTGTGAAGTATTATATACGACAGACAAGGTAGCAATGAAAGTTCCCGGACCGATGCGGTTTTAGCGTTATATTTACACCGTTATTTTCATTGACTATCTCAAAAAGGATCCTCATGAATTTCAGCCTTTTCACGCCAAGGCGTATCCTGTCAGTACTTGCTATTCTTGCGCTGTTGTTGATTTTTAGGGAATGTTTGAAGCACCGAACCAATGTAGTGGCAGCCCCCGACCAAGTCAGTATTCGTTATGATGCGGCCGCTTCCAATTTGAATCCGTACTTAACATCCCAGGGTTCTGATATTTATACTTGTGCTCGTATCTTTCAGACATTGGGGGAGCTAGATGCCCAATCGCTTGAATTACAGCCATCCATTGTTCTAAAAATTCCGGCTGTTAGAACCGTATCCGAGGGAAAACATGCGGGCCAACTTGCCTACGATTTTGAAATATTGCCGGAGGCAGTTTGGGACAATGGGACACCCATTACGGGTTATGACATGGCTTTTAGCCTGAAAATTATTCTGCACCCATTGTTGGCATCGAAGGCATACCTGTCTTATTTCAAAGATATGTGCGGGATAGAGATAGATCCTGCCAATCCAAAAAAATTCACTGTTTTCTTCCGGCAATATTATTTTTTGGCTTTGGAAAGTATGTGCCAAATTGCCATTATGCCCGCCTACCATTATGATCCTTTCAATCGGATGACCAATATTCCGATCGCTGATTTTCTGGATACTACCAAAATGAAATTGTTTGAGGCCGACGCCGGGATGAAGGCTTTTGATGAAGAGTTTAGAAACGCCAAGTTTGCCAACGAGCCCAACTCGGTTGTTGGCAGTGGTCCATATCGCTTGGAAACCATGAACGACCAGGGTGTTGTCTTGGTAAAAAAACAAGGCTGGTGGGGCGATCTGGTGGCTGTAAAACGCCCGATTTTATCGGCGTACCCCAAAAAATTGCTCTATAAAGTTGTGAAAGATGAAAATGTGGTCGAAAATATGCTCAAAAATGGCGAATTGGATATTGTCGCAGGGTCTATTAGTCCCACCAAGTTCCTAGCCTTGCAGCAGGATGATTCCATCACTGCCCGATACAATTTCAACCTTCTGCCAGCTTTACAGTACAACCGCTGGCTATTAAACCTGGCCAACCCACGGCTTCACGATGTTCGAGTTCGTAAAGCACTTGCACATATTGTAGATTATGAACATTTTATAAAAAATATACGGTCAAACCTTGCCGTGCGAACCGTGAGCCCTATTCTACCAACAAAGCCCTATTACGCCAAAGACCTGCCGCTGTATGATTTCAATATTCAGAAGGCCAAACAATTGTTGGCGGAAGCAGGATGGGCAGATGCCAATGCCGATGGAATACTGGATAAAATGGAGAATGGAAAAAGGGTTGATTTTGTTCTTGAAATACTGGTGCCCCCGATACGTTCCAACCAACAATACGCAGAAAGTGTCACAGAAACGGCACGTCTGGCGGGTATTCAGATCAAAACGATCACCACAGATTTGACGGAGATAGGCCCAAAAACAAAAAATGGCGATTTTGAATCAGCTTTTTTGGGCGCTATTCTTTTTCCCGGCCTCTCAGAATTGTCTCAACGATACCATTCTAAGTACCTTGCGCCACGGGGAGACAATAGGTCTCGGTATGTGAATCCAAAGCTTGACGGTATTCTTGACCGTATTGGGTCTTCTTCAGATGATACCACCCGTGATTTACTGTATGTGGAAGCCCAAAAAATTCTATACGATGATCTGCCTGAAATTTTTCTCTTTGCACCTTTCCAGCCTGTCATTACCGCTAAAAAATTTGAAGCAGTAACCACAGCCAACAGACCAGGCTATTACGAACAGATGTTCAAATTAAAACCAGCCCAATAACCCCTCGCATACTTCCTCCAATTATTATTATTCACACTATTATCAACACATTATGGCTTTCGACGTAGAGGGAAAATTGCACCGCATATTCTCGACAGAACAAAAATCGGCAAGTTTTTCAGCCCGGGAATTTGTCCTTGAAATACCGGATGGCAACTACCCGCAACTCATAAAATTTCAGGCCGTTCAGGATCGTTGCGGCCAACTGGACAACTTCCAAGAAGGAGACCAAGTGAAGGTTTCTTTCGATTTACGCGGTCGTGAATGGAATGGAAAATACTTAACCAACTTGAATGCTTGGCGGGTTGATCGTGCCGGCGGAGCCGATGGCGCAAGTAGAACCGCTCCCGGAACGGATTTTCCCACGGATTTTCCCACAGACCCATTTCCAAAGGATGCTCCCCCCATCAGTACAGATGATTTGCCATTTTAATCACCATGCCCCAGCCTGACCACGAAGTAAACTTTCTGTCATGCGTTTTCTGATTGTCTTGTTCGTGTTGTGTGTCGGGCAGCGGAGTGTCGCGCAAAAAATTTCTACCGTCAGTAGTCGGTGGAACGACTCTTTTGTGGAATGGGATGTGTTTTCAGTAGCCAAAGATGAAGATACCGGAGAACCGGTAGATGCCCTCTATGGCGAGCTGAAATTACGATGGCTGAATATCAAAGATGATTTTTCTGAATGGACCTATGAGTTGGGAGGGAGGCGTGGTACAATCCGTCAAAAGTGGAAAAATGATCCGACGCAATGGGAACTTCGTACCTATGAGGGAGATGTTATTACGATGAAAGCCCCGTGGTCCAATGACGTACACGAATGGCGTATCACCGATAACAACCTGTCGATCACACTGAAGAGTCGGTGGTCTAACCAATTGGATGAGTGGTTGGTAGAAGATACCCATCGAGGAAGGTTTTATTTGTACACCTTGCATACCGGTGATCCGCGGGACTGGGCCGTGGAAGATGATTTCAAGGAGGAAATCACAGAGCCCATGAAAATGGCGCTGATTTTCCTCGTGATCTTTCATAGTTCTCCCAAAGGGTAGCATATTCGATACACATTTCAATAGTCCATAGCTTCTAATGATGACATCATACGAACTCAGTTATTGGGAAAAAGAATCTTTCTTTTCAGGTATAGATATTGCAATAATTGGCAGCGGCATTGTAGGTCTTTCAGCGGCTATTCACCTCAAACATCTTGAACCCAAGAGTCGTGTGGTGGTGCTGGAGCGCGGTGTATTGCCATCGGGAGCCAGCACCCGAAATGCTGGTTTTGCCTGCTTTGGTTCCATGACCGAATTGTTGGACGACCTTACCCACATGGGAGAAGATGCTGTGTTAGAGGTGGTGGAAAAGCGTTGGGTAGGACTACAGCGTTTGCGGGCACTGGTTGGGGATGACAACCTGAACTTTCAACAACTGGGTGGATATGAACTGTTTAATGAACGAGAAACAGCAATATTCAATCATTGTACGGAGAGAATTCCGGAGTTCAATGAAAAAATTGGTCGCATTACCCGCCAACCGGAGGTGTATAAAGTCGTGGATGACAGACGATCCCAATTTGGTTTTTCAGCGGTAGAACATCTTATATTAAACCAATCAGAAGGTCAGATACACACCGGAAAAATGATGTCGTCCCTTCTTCGAATCGCCAGAGATACAGGTGTGGAGATTTTCAATGGCATGGGTATTCGGCAACTAGAGGATGGTCCCACTGGGGTATTATTGGAGACCGCGTTTGGATGGACGCTACAAGTGCCACGCGTGTTGGTAGCCGTAAACGGATTTGCGCGCCAATTGATTCCTACCATAGATCTGTATCCTGCCCGCAATCAGGTGCTCCTCACCAAACCCATTCCAGGTTTAAAAGTAGAAGGCTGTTTCCACTATGATCGCGGCTATTATTATTTTCGCAATATTGATGGACGTATCTTACTTGGGGGTGGAAGAAATTTGGATATTGAAACAGAAAAAACAGCCGAATTTGGAAGCAATGAGTTGATTCGAGCCGCCTTGGAAAAGTTATTACACGAAGTGATTTGCCCCGGTCAACAGGTGGCTATTGACGCTTGGTGGACGGGTATTCTTGGCCTTGGTCCTGTGAAAAAACCTATTCTGGAACGAGTGTCCCCTCATGTGGTGGTGGCTGTACGGCTCAGTGGAATGGGTGTTGCCATTGGTACGTTGGTTGGACAGGAGGGAGCGGCCCTTCTTGCTGGATAGACCATTTGTATCCTTGTCGTCACGACATCCTTCATTTGCAGGGTAGCTCGCGCTGATATTTTTAAGATGATTGCGTGTAGTTACAAAAGGTGCGCAGATTTATGCGGTTTTCTGATGCGATGGTTCTATTTTTGCACCATTGAATTTGTCTAAATTAGAATAACAATACAATTTGACCACGATGCAAAGACGTTATCGTTCGATTCTGGATCTTAAAAAAAATGAGAGTGCCAAGACACTGGCTTTTTCGGATCCGGAATTGGCATGTAAACTCACGGCGATGGGTTTTTTACCCGGAGCGAGGGTCGAAATGGTACGGCAGTCTCCTTTTGGCAGTGCATATTATGTTAAAGTAGATGGTATCCGTTTTGCCCTTCGGGAAGAAGAGGCTGCCAGTATTCTTTTGGAGGTATGATGGATAGTGATCTAAAACGGCCTAAAATTGCTTTAATTGGCAATCCCAACAGCGGAAAATCAACTGTTTTCAATCAATTAACGGGTTTACGGCAAAAAACAGGCAATTTTCCCGGTGTCACCGTTGACCTAAAAGAGGGAAGTTTACGTTTCCAAAGTGGTTTGGAGGCAGTATTGATTGATTTCCCCGGCACCTACAGTCTTTATTCTACC
>JBIPOY010000140.1:0-7816 GCA_044378705.1 Saprospiraceae bacterium | reverse complement strand
TCCGATGCATCAGATGGGGTACCCGCCACAGGCACAATGACTTTCTGTCGCGTATTGGCAATACGAGATGTTCCGGAACACCAATATTTGGTTGTCAGAGAGGAAGAAAATCCAACGCGTGAAATCCGCGTGCGGTACGGAATACCCGAGCGCAATGAAAACTTTATGCCCACCATCCAGATAATCCGGAATGTTTTTGGGTTTCCCGTATCTCTAAACTTGCTGGAGGTAACAACAGACCCCGCAGGGTACTACCTACCACGGGCAATCGTGGTAGAACCCGATTATTTAATGGACGTGTCTGCCATTGCGGAGTGTTTTAAAGATACTGGATCTGACCCATACGCCTATTTGGTTCGAAAATTTCTACCTCAGGAAACAACAGAGCCCATTCTAATCGGAAATATTGCCAATTTTTTTCTTGACCGGCTCCTCAATGAACCAAACGCAGCATGGCAAAAGCTATTTCTCGAAACGTTTCAACTCTATCCCTTTGTTTATGCACCTATGACCGATGCACAGGTCATGAGTGTGTCTGGAAAAGCTCAAAAACATTTTCTTAATCTTAAAAATATGGCCGTTGATGGTTTGAAAAACCAAGGGATTGACCCTGCCAACTGCGTATTAGAGCCCGCCTTTTTCAGCAGCCAATATGGCATTCAAGGTCGCCTTGATTTGTTTTATAGGAACGAAGACAAGTCGGCCATCGTAGAATTAAAAAGCGGATCTCCCTTTAAACCCAACAGTTATGGCATTGCCCGTAGCCATTTCACCCAAACATTGCTGTATGACCTGCTGGTACGATCCGTTTTTGGCAAACAAATCAATCCAGTTAAATACATCCTATACTCAGGTGTTGACATGAACCACTTGCGTTTTGCGCCAACCATTGAGCCGGAACAATGGGAAGCCCTGCAAGTGAGAAACAAATTGGTGGCCCTTGAACGACTGATGACCAAAATTAAACCGGGTGATGCCACGGTATCCGTTTTCAACAACCTTACTGCTGCAAAAGGACAAGGATATACCGGAAGGGATTTCGCGCGATTCGAAAACGCATACAACGGCCTTTCTTTGTTGGAAAAAAAATATTTCAACGCATTCACTGGATTGATCGCACGGGAACACTGGCTGGCCAAAGTCGGTGAAGAAAACTCAGATACCCTGTCGGGCCACGCCAGTCTGTGGAGGGGAAATTTAGAGGATAAAATATCTAGTTTTAATATTTTAAGTCATCTCGAAATCATCCAAAACCGGGCAGACCAACCAGATCCAAACATCCTATTCAGAAAAACTGAAAAAACAAATTCCCTCGCCAATTTTAGAGTAGGTGATTTGGCCGTACTATACCCGGCTATCACAGAAAAGGACACCGTACTGCAACACCAAATCATTAAATGCTCCATTTCTAAACTCGAAAATAACTGCATTGAAATTCAACTGCGCTTCCGACAGCACAATCTAAAACCCTTTGCAACCACCGGATCTTGGTGCCTTGAACCCGATATGTTGGATTCCGGGTTTGTTTCCATGTACCGTGGCCTTTTTGAATGGGCTGAGTCCGCAGAACATCTACGAAAAAAAATACTCCTGGGCACTACAAAACCGCCAGACTTTTTTCCGGAAAACATCATCGAAAAAATAGGTAAATCCCCCGATTACTTTCTCCTGTGGGGGCCTCCCGGAACCGGTAAAACCAGTGTCATACTCCGCGATATCGCGGCTTGGGTGATGAACAAAACATCCGAAAATTTGCTGTTACTCGCCTTTACCAATCGTGCCGTCGATGAAATTTGCGATGCCCTAGACACCATCGGAGGAAATATCAGGGATCAATATATCCGAATTGGCAATAAAAATGCCAGTGCCGAACGATTTCGTAAACAACTTCTCGTCTCCAAAATTTCCCCTGCCCAACGTCGAAACGAACTTCGCGACATACTTGACAAACATCGGATTTTTGTAAGCACCGTGGCTTCTTTCAGCCAAAATGAAGGTCTGTTGAAACTCAAAAAATTTCACCGACTTGTGGTTGATGAAGCTTCACAAATTCTTGAACCCCAACTGGTAGGTCTCCTCACTAGATTCGAACACTTTACCCTTATCGGCGACCACCGGCAACTTCCTGCTATCTCTGTACAACGAGCCGACAACACTGTCGTCACAGATCCTGACCTCAATAGCATCGGTATCGTAGACCTGCGAGACTCCTACTTTGAACGGTTGTACCTCTTGTGTAAAAAAAATAATTGGCATTGGGCCTACGATCAACTCGAACTGCAGGGCCGGATGCACGAAGACATAATGGGGTTTCCGGGTAAATGGTTTTATGAAAACAACCTCCAAATACTCAACTCGACGGTCCAAAAAGCAGTCTTTAATTTACAATTGCCAGATGCCGAACAAACACTGGGAAAATTATTGACATCACAACGCGTGGTCTTTTTGCCAGTCATACCAAACGGAATACAAGCGGCCGGACAAAAAACAAGTGCCGCAGAAGCGGAATTGTGCGCGCGCATCGTTTTCTTTTTTAAGGAATTGTGGAAAAAAAACAACAGAACTTGGATACCCGAAAAAACACTGGGAATCATCACCCCCTGGCGCGCACAAATTGCTCAAATACGATCAGTACTTGAAAAAAACCACCTCGACCCCAACGATATTACCGTTGACACAGTCGAACGATACCAAGGAGGTGCACGAGATGTGATCATTATTTCAACCTGTACACATACAGCATGGCAGCTAAGAACCCTACTCAATATCAGCAGTGAGGGGGTAGATCGAAAATTAAATGTTGCGCTCACCCGCGCCCGCGAACACTTGATCATGCTCGGTAACCCCGAAATACTCCTACACGACGAGCACTACCGACTATTTATGGAGCAATATGGTGCCAAAAATTGGCAATAATCTGTAATCCTAACGATATGTAACAACTGCGCTGACACCTTGCCCCGCACAAAAGGGGGATCTCTGTTTGTCGCAGATGTCGCTACCTCAGTCGTTTCAGCCAAATGATTTTAAAACCAATTCTGCAAATACTCAGCCGTTCCAATACGCTTTTCATAGTTAACAAACTCATTTTCAACGCTTTAAAAAAAACTATTTGTTTTAAATAATTACAAACATATTATTATATATATATGTATATAAAATTGAAAATCAATTGTATATTAAGTTTCGACTTCGGTGATAACCCTGTGGATAACCCATGACGTTACAAACAACTACCAACAGACAAGTGTAATAATTAGAGAAAAAACAACGAAAAGACAAAAAGCATGTTTACAACCTCATACTTACAAACGATAATCCACACCGGACCCTCTCCTGAAAAGTTAAACACCCTATTTGTCAACATTTTTGGCATTGACTGTGAATAACTTTGTAAAAGCTTGATAATAGATGATTGACGATGGGGAAAACTTGTTGGTAACATGGGTAACTTCTCTTGAAAACGCATTTGACTGTGAACGTTATGAAGTTTTCCACATACCAACACTGCTTATGATGGCCGCAGGCTTTTAATTTTTAACTCATCTAAAATTATTAATAACCATTCACAATGCGGAAAACATTGGAATGAAATATCCTACATTTGTTTTATAATTTTGGAAAATCAAAAAAAGATTCGGCAGTATCTATTCATCATGATGGCAAGCAATTTCAAGCATTGGACGGCGGAAACCAATATTTCAAAAACCGTTAAAATTTGGCTTATTACCGGTTTGGTAATGATTTGTATGCAAATCATCATCGGAGGCGTTACCCGTTTGACGGGTAGTGGCCTGAGCATTACGCGTTGGGAAATAGTGACGGGTACGATTCCTCCTTTGAACGAAGCAGCATGGCAAGACGCCTTTACTTTGTACCAGGAAACCCCTCAGTACCACAAGATTAATAAGGGGATGACGATGGATGAATTCAAGTTTATTTTTTTCTGGGAGTATTTCCACCGTTTGTGGGCTAGGTTGATGTTTTTTGTATTTATCGTGCCTTTTACTTGGTTTTTATGGCGTGGAATGTTGTCTAAAGTACTAAGAAATTGGTTGTTGTGGGTGGTCTTACTCGCAGGTTTGGAAGGTTTTTTTGGTTGGGCAATGGTTGCCAGTGGTTTGCGGGAGCGTCCATGGGTAAATGCGTACAACCTCACATTGCATTTGTGCATGGGTCTGGTTATTTTCAGTTGTTTGCTCTGGACAACCTTTATAGCGTTTCAGCCTCGCCCCAAGAGTTGGGGTGTATCTGGGGTAAAACGAGAAATTTGGATTATTTTTGGTGTAGCTTGTTTTCAAGTGGCTTTGGGTGCTATGATGTCCGGTACCAAAGCAGGCTTGCTTTACCCCACGTGGCCGGATATGCGGGGGTCTTTTTTTCCGGCGGAGTTGTTGGACGCGGGGTATTGGGTTTCAGACAGTTTCAGGCAATACGATACCAATCCGTTTATGCCAACGTTGATACAGTTTTTTCATAGAAATACGGCCTATTTGCTTACCATTATGGTCGTATGGTTTTCTTGGAAGTTGTTTCGCAGGGGTATTTCACGGAACAACAAAATGCTGCTCATGGTGTTGTTATCGGTACTTTTTGTTCAGATCCTTTTGGGAATACTCACCCTTATTCACTGTATTGGCAACATTCCAGTTGTCTTGGGAGTACTCCATCAGGGGGGGGCAGTGTTGTTGTTGAGTGTGTTATTATTTGCCTGTTACAAAACATCTGACACAATGAACGATTGGTGACGCTTTGTTTATTAAACGGTTTTTCTAATTTTGCCCATTCACACGAAGAAAAGCGCATGGAATTACTGATCAAAGAAGAAAATGGTTTCCGCTACATAGAGTCAGGAGGAACAGGTGAAAACCTGATGCTGTTGCATGGATTGTTTGGAGCGATGAGTAATTTTGAGGGAATAATCGCCAGATTTTCCTCAAAATACAATATTATTGTACCCATTCTACCCATTTATGAACTGCCCATCTTTCAATCGTCTGTGACGGGATTGGTTGAATTTGTAACCAGATTTGTAGAGTACAAGGGGCTTTCGAAGGTACATATCCTTGGAAATTCACTGGGAGGCCACATTGCCATTCTTTATGTATTGGCCAATCCGGACAAAGTAGCCTCTGTCACCCTCACCGGAAGTTCCGGTCTTTTTGAAAGTGCTTTTGGCTCTGCTTTTCCGAAACGCGGCGACTACGAGTACATCAAAAATAAGACAGGGGAAACATTTTATGACCCTTCCGTTGCCAGCCAGGAGTTGGTTGACGAGGTATTCGGCATTGTCAATGATCGTAACAAAGCCATTCGTGTAGTGGCCACGGCAAAATCAGCCGTTCGACACAATCTTGGGGACAAACTCCACCTCATCAAGGCGCCTACACTTCTTATTTGGGGCCGACAAGACACGATTACCCCACCTTTTGTTGCGGAAAAATTCAACGAATTGATAGAAAATTCACAGCTCTTTTTCATTGAAAAGTGTGGCCACGCCCCCATGATGGAAAAACCTGACGAATTTAATGACATACTGGAAAACTTTCTGAAGAGCGTATCTACGCCCAAAGTTGACGGATAAAATCAACCATTCTATTGTAATAAGCCCGGCCCACGTTGCACCGAACTGTAGCGTGGGCTTTTTTATGTACGCTTGAAATATCTCTTTTAGAATGAAAAAAGGTAGTCATCTATTTTGGCTCATATTGTCAGTAGCAGTTTGTAGCACCCATTGCGCCGCCCCAAAAAACAACGTTGAGCTTGTTTTACTGAATGGTCAGTTTTTTACCGCCGACCCGTTATACCCTTCTGTAACCGCTGTTGCCATTTCAGCAGATACCATTCTCGCGCTAGGCTCCGACGAGGAGATTAAAAAACTGATTACCCCGGAGACCAAGATTATTGATCTCGAAGGGGCTTTTGCCATGCCTGGTTTTATTGAAGGGCACGGTCATTTTATTGGTTTGGGCCAAAGCCTTCAAAATATTAACTTATTGAATACCAAAAGTTGGGATGAAATTGTGCGCGAAGTAGCCCTTCAGGTGAAGCTTTCAAAACCTGACGCTTGGGTAGAAGGGCGGGGTTGGCACCAGGAAAAATGGACCACTGATCCGGATGTAATGGTGAATGGATACCCATACCACGATGCATTAAGCAGTATTTCACCGGATAATCCGATTGTTTTATTCCACGCAAGCGGTCACGGACTCATGGCCAATGCCCGTGCCATGCAATTGGCCGGTATTTCTCTTGAAACACCTGACCCTGTCGGAGGGCGAATCGTCCGTGACGCAAAGGGAAATCCCATTGGTGTTTTTGAAGAAAATGCGATGGACTTGATTATTGGTCCCTATACAGAATGGAAAAACCGGCGCTCGGAAGCTCAAAAACAGGGTGATTTGGAAAAAACAGTTGATCTTGCCGCACAAACATGTGTGGCGCATGGCATTACTTCGTTTCAGGATGCCGGAAGTAGTTTTTGGGAGTTACAGCAATTTAGACGATTGGCAGAGTCTGGGCGATTGCCGATTCGGTTGTGGGCCATGATAGGCCAGCCCCAAAGCAGAGACTTCTCTAAATTGGCCCTTTATCCGCAAATTGGATTGGGCAAAAATCACTTCACTTGTAGGGCTGTTAAAGCCTATTTTGACGGCGCTCTGGGCTCCTATGGTGCGTGGTTGCTTGCCTCTTACACCGACAAACCGGGGTTTGTCGGACAGAACACCACCCCCATTGACAGTATTGTTGCGCTTTCCGGCCAATGCTTGCAAAACAAGCTTCAGTTGTGCGTACATGGAATTGGTGACCGTGCCAACCGGGAAATATTAAATTTATATGAAAATACTTTTTCTAGGGTACCTCAATCGGCCGGAACAGACAGAAGGTGGCGTATTGAACATGCACAGCACCTAGATTCACAAGATATCAGTCGGTTTGCCCAGTTGGGTGTAATTGCCTCCATGCAGGCCATTCATTGTACCAGTGATGCACCATTTGTAGTAAAAAGACTGGGTTTTGAACGCGCAAAAACGGGCGCTTACGCGTGGAGAAGTCTGTTGGATTCCGGCGCCCATTTGGCCAATGGTACCGATGCACCCGTTGAAGCGGTAGATCCATTGCCCTGTTTGTACGCTGCGGTTACCCGCAAAAGAGTGGATACAGGTTTCGAATTTTTCCCGGAACAAAAAATGACCCGCGAGGAGGCGTTGCTTTCTTACACCCGTTGGAATGCATACGCAGCTTTTGAAGAACAGGAAAAAGGCTCCCTTACTCCCGGAAAGTTGGCTGATATCGTAGTGCTATCCAAAAATTTGCTGACCTGCCAACCGGAAGATATTTTACAAGCTAAAGTATTGAAAACCATGGTGGGAGGAAAAATGGTATTTGAAAAATGAAGCAATATTACGTTTTGAAAACCCCTGATTTAGTTAAGAAAAATCGTTTCTTGATAAAATATTTTAAAAGAATGTTGTGGTTTCAAAGTAAAATCTACCTTTGCTTGTAACTTTTTCACAAAAATTCTTCACTAAACACTTATTGACAGGTGGAATACGGGCATTTTAAAAAGAGAGATGGGGATAGCCGCGACCGTGGCACTTCAAACGACCGTGGCAGTTCAGGCGACCGTGGCGGCTTCGGCGGCGGCGGTGATCGCGGCGGGTTTCGTGATCGTGGTGGCGACCGTGGCGGCTTCGGCGGCGGCGGCGATCGCGGCGGATTTCGTGATCGTGGTGGCGACCGTGGCGGCTTCGGCGGCGGCGGCGATCGCGGCGGATTTCGTGATCGTGGTGGCGACCGTGGCGGCTTCGGCGGC
>JBIPOY010000512.1:0-2650 GCA_044378705.1 Saprospiraceae bacterium | reverse complement strand
CGAAAAAAACATCATCTCACACTACCACCCATCGCCCTTTTGTTCTTCCCACCTTTCTGATATCTGGCAGCCGCCCAAATCCTGCTGAGTTCCTTTTTTGGATGTAAGATCAACGTTGTGCGTTGATCTGGTCTCGCTATGGATGTTTCCAAAGCAAGTAATGTCCTGTTTCTATACGCCTTTTCCACTGTCAACAACCCGCGTGGTTTCCTTTTTGGAGGTGCTGCGTCAGGTATCGCGTAATCAATCTGTACGCTGATTGGCCCCCTTGGGCCCGTTTTCGGCAATACATCGCAATACATCGCAATACATCGCAGTACACGCTGGCAAGGCAAATTATTCATTATCAAGGCTTATCACGCAATACCAATCCAGCATTATGCTCGACAAAATCATTGGATTTTCTATAAAAAATAAACTCATCGTTGGTCTTTTCACCCTCCTGATCGTTGCGTACGGCCTGTATCAAACCACGCAGTTGCCCATTGATGCAGTGCCTGAC
This sequence comes from Saprospiraceae bacterium, assembly GCA_044378705.1. Lineage (GTDB taxonomy): Bacteria > Bacteroidota > Bacteroidia > Chitinophagales > Saprospiraceae > M3007. Next base: position 2,148 of record JBIPOY010000512.1, on the reverse strand, counting down.
ATCACCGATAATCAAGTACAGGTGATCACCATTTCACCGGCCTTGGGTGCGCCGGATGTAGAGCGACTGATCACGTTCCCCATCGAACAGGCCAATGCCAATATCCCCGGACTCAAGGAGATTCGCAGCTTCAGCCGCTTTGGATTGTCTTTGGTGACCATTGTGTTCAACGATGAGGTGGACATTTACTGGGCTCGCCAGCAAATCAGTGAGCGGCTCCAGCAGGTTCAATCCCAAATTCCTGCCGGTATTGGGCAGCCCATTCTCGCTCCGGTTACCACCGGGCTAGGCGAGATTTACCAGTATGTCGTTCGTGCCAAACCGGGTTTCGAAGGCAAATACTCCCTGATGGAATTGCGTACCATTCAGGACTGGATGGTACGTCGTCAATTACTTGGCACGCCGGGCGTGGCAGATGTATCCACATTTGGCGGTGAACTGAAGCAATATGAGGTGGCAGTGATGCCCGAAAAACTCAAGGCCTTCGGCTTGTCTATCAACGATGTTTTTGATGCCCTCGAAAACAACAATCAAAACACAGGCGGTGCCTACATCGAAAAAGGACCGAGGGTGCTTTTTATTCGAAGTGAAGGCTTGGTGGGCAACCCCTCAGATATCGAGAATGTGCCCCTGCGCCGTACCGACCGTCAAGTACCCATCCGAATTCGTGATGTGGCGACCGTACAGATGGCCGCCGCCACGCGCTACGGTGCGGTGTGTTACAACAACGAAGGTGAAGTAGTCGGCGCTGTTGTGATGATGCTGAAAGGCGAAAACTCATCCACCGTAATCCGCAAGGTGAAAGAGAAAATAGTAAGCATTCAAAAAACATTGCCGGAGGGCGTTGTCATTGAACCATTCCTCGACCGCACCAAAATGGTCAACAATGCCATTTCAACCGTTGAGACGAACTTGCTGGAAGGCGCACTTATTGTCGTTTTTATCCTAGTACTGTTTCTCGGAAATATGCGGGCAGGCTTGATTGTCGCCTCCGTCATTCCGCTTTCGATGCTCATCGCCATCATTCTCATGAATTACTTCGGAGTGGGCGGCAATTTGATGAGCTTGGGCGCCATTGACTTTGGTTTGATCGTAGACGGTGCCGTTATTGTGGTGGAAGCCATCATGCACCAAATAACGCACAGCCGCCATTTTCGGGAAGTTAAGGTGCTGTCGAAGGAACAGTTGAATGAGGAAGTCCACCATGCGTCTTCTCGTATTATGAATGCGGCTATTTTTGGTCAGATCATCATCCTCATCGTTTACCTGCCGATACTTTCATTGGAAGGGATAGAGGGAAAGATGTTCAAACCCATGGCACAAACGGTGGGGTTCGCTGTCTTTGGAGCGTTTGTTCTTTCCTTGACCTACATCCCCATGATGAGTGCTTGGCTGATCAACCGCAAGTTATCGCATAGAAAATCACTCAGTGATTATATGATGGAGCGTTTGGAACGCTGGTACCAACACGCTTTGGAAAGGGTCATGCTGTTTCCAAAGACGTTGATTGCGACTTCTTTGGCCCTGTTGGTGGTGTCTATGTTTATGTTGACAACCCTTGGCGGCGAGTTTATTCCCGCTTTGGAGGAAGGTGATTTTGCGGTGGATACCCGTGTACTGACGGGTAGCAGCCTCTCTACGACCATCGCAGCAACCCAACAAACAGCCGGTATATTGCTGGATAATTTCCCGGAAGTAGAAAAAGTGATCACCAAAATTGGCAGCGGTGAAATTCCCACAGACCCGATGCCCATTGAAGCCAGCGATATGATGGTCATTCTGAAAGACAAAAAAGAATGGACTTCTGCAAAGACGTTTGATGAACTCGCTATGAAAATGAGCGAAAAAATGGCTGCCATTCCAGGAATTACCGCAGGATTTCAGTTTCCGGTGCAAATGCGTTTCAATGAGCTCATGACGGGAGCACGGCAAGATGTGGTGTGCAAAATTTTTGGTGAAAACCTTGATACCCTAGCGTTCTATGCCGACAAACTGGGAGCCATCAGCCGCGGGGTAGAGGGTGCTACCGAATTTTACGTGGAAGCGGTCAATGGAATGCCTCAAATTGTCATTCACTATCGCCGCGATTTGATCGCCCAGTATGGATTGAACATTGCCGAACTCAACCGAACGGTGAATGCGGCCTTT
>JBIPOY010000513.1:0-2650 GCA_044378705.1 Saprospiraceae bacterium | reverse complement strand
AGGGAGGTTATTTTTTATCAAGTCAAACACTCGAACCATTTTTTCAATGATTTTAGTGGAGCTTCCCTGGGTATTTGAAACGGTAAGTGTTACATCGTATTCCCCAGGATTGCTGTAAATGACACGTGGATTTCGGAGGGTAGAAGTAGTTGGTATTCCTCCGGGAAATTGCCAATTCCAAGCAGCACCGGCGTGGTTCAACATTGAATAATCATCAAATTGTAGCGTATCGCCCGGACAAGACGTTTCGCGTCTATTGACCATGGGTTGGGCAACCGGTTTGGAGGGCTTGAAAAAAGGCGCCTCCCACACGCCCTTCCCGTACGCGCCCAAGCGAAGTTTGTTGTCTCGATAAAAAGGCCGCAAAATACAAGTGGCTATACTTTTGGGGAGCCCTTCTTCGTAGGGAAGCCAATCGGTCATATTGTTTTCCCGATACCAAATGGTGCGGTATGTGCCCAGGTAAACCCCACCATCAGAGCCACCTTGGTGTAAAACATACGAAATATGTTCCCCATTCAAAGCTGGGGTCGTGAGGTTTTGCCACTGCTGGCCTCCATCCGATGAGGTGTACACTTTTTGTCCATTGTTACCATCGGGATAGGCAACCCAAAGCAAGTTTTCATCTTCAGGGCTCAGCGTTAACAGCATACGCCTCGCAAAACCCGGCGGCAGTGGCAATTGATTCCAATTTTGGCCGCCATCGGTTGTTTTCCACAGAATACCCGGATCCCAACTATACGCAGCTCTTTGAAAAAGGTAAATCACGTCAGGGTTGCTTCGGCTGATTTCAAAGCCCATCGTCCGCGCAGCAACGTCACTACCAAAACCATGCAGCAACGTATAATTGACTCCACCGTCTTGCGTCTTCCAAAGTTCGTTGGCCGTTGAGACATAAAAAGCGTTCCAAGATCTTGGATCCCATTCCATTTCACCACTTTCAGCATCGTAGTAACTTTCATTGGGGTATTTGCTATTGGAAAAACGTTCCGCAAAACCATTCTGTATTTCAGGCAATATGATGCCACCAATATCCGAAAAATACGTCTTTCTACCCTCCCCCGGGTTTACATAACCCGTAGATGCTTCTCCCCCACCCAAACCCAAACATTCTCCGGGCAGCCAATCCTCATACCATCCGGTATCTCCATTGTGGTATCGACCTCCCACAAACAAATCATCGTTCCAGCCGGTCGCAAAACCCCAGAAATCGGAGCTGGTTATGCCGCGGTTACGGGCATAATGTGTCTGAAAAAAATCGTCAGAGTATTCAACACCCCCATCACTGGTCATCCAAACATCTTTGCCATTGATTTCAATTTCCTGACAATCCGGATGTACGTAATTGAAAGCATTACCACAGTAGCCACCCATACAATTGAAAGAAACACCACCGTCATTGGATACCCACAAATTCAAAAAACCCGCCAGCAACTGATCAGGATTAGTGTCTGATGCATCAAAGCCAAGATTATAAAAGCCTTGGTGAAAACCACTCGTCTGCCCTATTGTGGCCATATTCGGATGTATTGTTTGAATCCAAGGACCACCCGCAGGAGGGTTGGGAAGTGACCAAGTCTCACCTCCGTCATCGGATCGCCAAATACCAATAAAACCATTGTCGCCCGCTTTCGCTTCTCCTATGAGCACCGCATATACCCGATTGGGATCAGCTTGCGTGACCGCCAGTCGGGCGCCTTGATCATTAACCCCTGTAGAATCAGAAAAAAACCAACCTGTTTCCTTGCGTTCCCAATTCAACCCGGCATCAACAGATTTGTAAAAACGACATATATTGGCAGCCGGGTCATTGCGTACCAAAAATGCTGTCTGTGGATCGTCCGTTTTCCATTCAACATCATAACACGCCCCAGACAGCACTTTTACCCAAGTGTTACCACCATCTGTGCTGCGGTACAGCCCTTGGAACGTCGCCGCAACCACCATCTCAGGATTGGCCGGATGCATGATTATCTCATTGACAGACAAATTACTGACAGACAACACCACCGTCCAGGTAACACCACCGTCGGTGCTTTTTTGGATATGGTCGCCCTCTCCCACCAATACCGTATCCGGGTTGAATGGGTGTACCTCCAACGCTGTCGGGGGAGAAATATCATAGTTGCGAGACACACAAACCCATTGCAATCCACGATCCACGCTCTTAAATATTTCAGAGCCTTCCGTTCCACAATACACGACATCGGGGTTTGACGGCGACTGATCTATACAGTATATATTGGCCTGTTCGGATTTAGCAGGCGGAATAGGCCCTGCATTGGTGCTGAATGTCTCGAAAGGGCCGATATTTGTCCAGTTGGAAAGTCTTTTTCCAAGACTGTCGCCCTCCAATTTTAACTGCTGTTTGCGTTCGAAAAAGGCCGTTGTTTCTTGGCTCTTTGGTGGTACTATCCAACCGGAAGCATTCACAAGAGGTTGTGCGGCCCGGCGCCATTTCTTGTAATATTGAGTGTAGGTAGTTTTTTCGCCCGGATGGTCTTTTCGCCACGCGCGGTAGCCGTCGTCCACCGACCATACATTGGGGTGATCGGTGTACATCTCGTAGGCCCACGCAGGAAGGGTTTCCCCCAACGAAAGCGATGGAATAAAAAGTTTTTGAGCGCTGAGTTGAAGCACAAAAGCGACC
>JBIPOY010000510.1:0-2652 GCA_044378705.1 Saprospiraceae bacterium | reverse complement strand
CAATTTTATCGGATTGAGCCAACAGTTCGTGCAGGTATTTCTGCACGAAATAATCAGCGCCCGGACCATCATGTTCGTTGTTTTCCACCAAGGGTACCCACATGGGGCAAGCCTGTTGAAACACGTGTAGGTGGGGGAAAAACTTCGCAATTTCCAGGACATACGACTGTGATTTTACGGTACCGGTGGTAGCGAGAATACCTACATGACCTGTTTTGGAGAATTGCCCGACGATTTCTGTGGTGGGGCGGATGACGCCCAGTACCCGTTTATTGGGTGCAATATCGGGTAAATCGTGTTGTTGGATGGTGCGCAGTGATTTTGCGGAGGCTGTGTTGCAGGCCAATACGACCAGATGACAGCCCATGTCAAACAGTTGCTGTACACTTTCCAAGGTGTAGTGGTAAATGGTATCGAAATCGCGGGGGCCGTAGGGTGCTCTAGCGTTGTCTCCCAAGTAGATGTAGTCGTATTGGGGCAGTTGGCGGCGTATTTCCCGAAACACCGTGAGCCCGCCATAGCCGGAATCAAAAATACCAATGGGCGCTGGATTTGTCATGGCAGGGGCTTTGTTTCAGAAGGGTGGGTGCAGGGTATAAACAAAAGGGGGCGGTGGCGAATTTTCGCCACCACCCCCTGGAGAAGGTGGGTTACAGTCCAAAAATAGACCGGCCCAAGTAGGTAGCGGCCTCACCGAGTTCTTCTTCGATGCGGAGCAACTGGTTGTATTTGGCCACCCTATCGGAGCGGCTGGCAGATCCTGTTTTGATTTGTCCGGTGTTGAGTGCTACGGCTAGGTCGGCGATGGTTGTATCCTCTGTTTCGCCGGAGCGGTGGCTGATGATGGACGTGTAAGCGTGGCGGGTTGCCAAGTTAACCGCGTTGATGGTTTCCGTGAGGGTACCGATCTGGTTTACCTTAATCAGGATGGAGTTGGCTATTTTTTCGTCAATGCCTCGTTGCAGACGGTCTACATTGGTTACAAAAAGATCATCGCCTACGAGTTGAATGCGGTGGCCCAGGGTTTCCGTTTGGAGTTTCCATCCGGCCCAGTCATCTTCTGCGAATCCGTCTTCGATGGAGTAGATAGGGTAGCGGTTTGACCAATCTTTCCAGAACGCCACCATGTCTTTGGAGGAGTAGCGGTCGCCGGTAGATTTTTTGAACACATATTCGCCTTTTTCAGCATCGTAGTACTCGGAAGAGGCTGCATCCAGCGCAATGACCATATCGTCGAGGGGGCGGAAGCCGGCTGCTTCAATGGCCGTCATCACCATTTGGATGGCTTCTTCGTTGTTTTTTATACCGGGGGCGAAACCGCCTTCGTCGCCAACGTTGGTGGCATATCCTTTGTTTTTCAGCACCTTTTTAAGGTGGTGAAAAACCTCTACGCCCATGCGTAAGCCCTCACGGAAAGATTCTGCACCGACCGGCATAATCATAAATTCTTGAAAATCAATGCCATTGTCTGCGTGAGCGCCTCCATTGAGGATATTCATCATGGGGACGGGCAGTACGTGGGCATTCACGCCACCAAGGTAGCGGTAAAGGGGTTGTCCGAGTTCTTCAGCGGCGGCACGGGCCACGGCAAGGCTGACGGCAAGGATGGCATTGGCGCCTACTTTGCTTTTGTTGCGTGTGCCATCGCGGTCAATCATCAGTTTGTCAATGCGAATTTGGTCGGTCACTTCCTGTCCGATCAATTCCTCGCGGAGCATTTTTTCTATATTTTTCACCGCTTTCTGCACACCTTTGCCCAGGTAACGGTCTTCGTCATCGCGGAGTTCAACGGCCTCATGGATGCCCGTGCTGGCGCCACTGGGCACAGCGGCACGGCCAATAAAACCAGTTTCAGTCCATACTTCTGCTTCAACGGTTGGATTGCCGCGTGAGTCGAGGATTTCACGGGCCAGCACTTCTCGGATAGCACTCATAATGTAAGTTGATTGTTAAAATGAAAAAATGAGGAGCAAAGACCAATAATAAGTATAAAAATACTGTTTTATTGAACTGAGGCAAAAAATCACGGCTATTTTCGGAGCGGGAAGACAATACACATCCTGCTTCTTTGCGCCGTGTTTTTGTAATATGACTGCAAAAGTAGCCAATTCTTCAAAGGGGTCAGTAAAATACGCCCAATGATGTCAAAATTTATACCGGATGATACCAATTTCACTCAATTGGTAAAACTTCATTATGTTTGCCTAATTAAAATACAGATCAATGACCCACCCAAAAGCAACTTTGCTCTATGTAGAGGACGATGAAAGCCTCAGTTTTGTAACCCGCGACAACCTAGAGTTGAGCGGATACTTGGTAACCCATTGTGACGATGGGAAAAAAGCCCTCGACATTATTCGCAGCGGAAAGAAATTTGATTTGTGCATCTTGGATGTCATGCTGCCTGAAGTGGATGGTTTTACCCTGGCGCAGGAAATTCGCAAACGAGATGAGCAGGTCCCCATTATTTTCCTGACGGCCAAAAGCATGAAACAGGATAAAATACATGGCCTCACCATCGGTGCAGATGATTACATCACCAAACCTTTTAGCATCGAAGAATTGATGCTAAAAATTGACATATTCCTCCGGCGGACAAAGTATTCCACCATGCTCAAACCCGGAGTACCCATCAACATCGGCATTTATGCT
>JBIPOY010000511.1:0-2652 GCA_044378705.1 Saprospiraceae bacterium | reverse complement strand
AAATGGGATGGTGCTTTCCCCTCCCAAACTGCTCAGAGCGCTCCAGGAAAGGGAATTTATCCGTTTGGGAGGGGAAAGCACCATCCCATTTGATGCAAGGCTGATTGTGGCTACCCACAAGAACTTAGCCGAAGAAGTTCAAAAAGGCAACTTTCGTGAAGACCTTTACTATAGACTGCTTGGATTGAGTATCAAACTTCCACCACTGCGCGAGCGCAACAACGACATCATACTACTGGCCAAAAACTTCTTGGCGAATTATGCCAAGCAACAAGGCTCCAAACCGCTGGAACTATCCAAAGAAGCCAAAAATAAATTGCTGAACTACCACTTCCCGGGCAATGTCCGAGAATTGATGGCCATCATAGAACTCGCTTCTGTCATGGCCGATGGGAACTGCGTTGAAGCCGACGACATTCAACTCAACAGCATTTCCAAAGAACCGGAATTCCTCCACCAAGAACTGACGATGGAAGCCTATAAAGAACAGATTGTTCATTATTACTTGAAAAAATACCACGACAACGTTCAAGTGGTGGCAGACAAATTAAACATCGGAAAATCTACCATCTACCGATTAATTCAAGAAAAAAATCTGTAACTGGTTAGGTGGTAGCGTCTGAGACAAAAAAGGCCCATTTCCAGCCCCCAGCAAGTATCCTGAAAAAAAATTGTCTCAACGGTATTGTGTGCCCTAACTTTACCAAAACATAATTCTATAATTTGACACTATGGTCATACTCAAGAGCAACGTTCCGCTTATTCTTCAAGGTGTTGAATCGCTCCATCCTACCGATGGAGAGGTGGTACTATTGCTGTTGGCAGAAAAAAACCTGCCCGACATTCCGTTGCTCATGGATGCGTTGAATGAGAAAAACATTGCCTTCTTTGGAGGTGTTTTTCCCGGACTTATCTACGGTAATGAACTCCTTTCAGAAGGCTGTATCATCAAAAAATTCAAGGCCCTGGCGCCGCCTTTTTGTGTGTCTGACATTGCAGCACTCCAATTTACCGGACTCCCCAACAACCCCATCGCCACAAACATAGACCATGGCACTGCGGTGATCTTATTGGACGGGCTGACACCCAATATCTATCGATTTTTGGATGGCTTAAATGACCTGCTCGGAGCACAATGTAATTTTATCGGCGGTGGAGCAGGTTCCATCAGCCTCATTCCGCAGCCCTGTGTTTTCTACAACGATGGTTATACATCTGATGCTGCCGTTGTTTGTATCATAGACCAACAAGTAAACCTCGGGGTTCGGCACGGATGGGAGCGCCTCGCAGGCCCTTTTGTTGCGACAGAAACCGACGGCAACACCATTGTTCAATTAAATTGGCAAAGCGCATTAGAGGTGTATCAAAATGTGGTAAAGGAGGACTGCGGCGTCACCCTTGATACCGATAATTTTGCAAGCATTGCCCAGGGGTACCCCTTTGGAATATTGCGCGAAAATGAAGAAATTATTGTGCGGGATCCGCTGACCATTGACGGAAACAACGCCATCGTCTGCATTGGTGACGTGCCGCAGAACGTCCCGTTGTACATACTAAAAGGCGACGCCCATTCCCTGTTGAGAGCTGCCGACGACGCTATCAATGACTGTGGCCATAAAACAGGATTCCCGATTGTCGCCAATGGTACCTTCGTGGTAGATTGTATCACCCGTGCGCGATTTCTCGGACCCCAATTCTCTCGGGAAATATCCATCATCCGTGAAAAAATATCCATTGAACACGACGAGCAAGAGCCTTTCGGCATTCTCAGTCTCGGCGAAATATCTTCCTATGGTGAAACGCTCTTAGAGCTTTTCAATAAAACCATTGTAATCGGCACCCTTCATTAATGTTTATCCTCTTTCAGCATCATGCCTGACAAAAGTCAAATAATCCAAGACGTTTCATTGTTGTACGAATTATCCCTTTCCGTTGGAAATACACTCGACCCGGAAGAAAATTGTTACAACTTTCTCAGAACAGTAATCAGCCGTAAAAGCCTCAATTTCGGCGCAATATGGCTGCACCAATCCAGCGGATTTGACCCCGCCCTGTGCAACCTGTTCTTCGTGTACCCCCGATTCCGAGAAGCGGAGACCACCATCCAATGCAGCCCTTATATCCTGCAAGAACTGGCCACCAAATCGTACTTTAGTATCTCCAGCAATAGCCCCCATTTTGACGAAATTGTTCACGAAAAAAAAGTCGGAAACGGTGCTTATGCAATTTTTAGGCTCGGAAGCCTAGGTTTTCTGAAATTATTTGCCGCCAATCGCCCCAACGGATTTCCGGACGTAGAAATGGCGCAGCTCAAACAGGTCGTTGACAAACTCAAAATATCCCTGACCGGATGCTTTGCGCACCTCCAATTGAAAACTGAAACAGACAATAGAATCTGTGCCCAAAAAGCCCTGGAAAAAAGTGAAAATAAACTACGACGCATCATCGACTCCTCTTTGGATGCCGTCATCTCCGTCGATCACCAGGGGGTAACCATCGAATGGAATGTTCAGGCCGAAAAAATGTTCGGGTACTCCCGAGCGGAAGCCATGGGCAATACACTAACGGAACTCATTATTGAAAAAAAATACCTCGAAATTTACAAACAAGCCCTGGAATTACATACCCAAATAGACCCAGACGCCACCGTAA